>JBDSHB010000319.1:0-11880 GCA_039918695.1 Nitrospirales bacterium
ATTTTTGATTATCACATGGAAACACGGGAAAAAATTCTTCTCAAACAAGAGCCCGTCCTTGGGAATTTTCACATTAGCCATTACCAGACGGAACGTCTTTTCGCGCCAGTATCAGATGGTATTTCCATTCCTATTTCCTTAGTCTACCGAAAAGGGTTTGCCCCGAATGGCACGCATCCCCTGTTGTTGTATGGCTATGGTTCCTATGGCGCGAGCATGGATGCAAGTTTTAGCTCCCCCCGCCTCAGCTTGCTGGATCGCGGGTTTGTCTATGCGTTAGCCCACATTCGAGGTGGGGAGGAATTGGGCCGGCAATGGTATGAAAGTGGAAAGTTGTTATATAAGAAAAATACCTTCACGGATTTTATCGCCTGTGCCGAATTTCTTATTCAGCAAGGGTACGCGGCACCCCAAAAATTATTCGCTCTTGGTGGAAGCGCTGGTGGCTTGTTGATGGGAGCCATAATGAATATGCGGCCTGATTTGTTTCATGGTGTGGTGGCTCAGGTTCCTTTTGTGGATGTGGTGACCACGATGTTAGATCCCAATATCCCACTGACGACCGGAGAATATGATGAATGGGGTGATCCCAACCAACAAAAATATTATGAGTATATGCTTTCCTATTCGCCTTACGATAATCTTCATTCCCAATCGTATCCTCACCTTTTGGTGACTTCAGGTTTGCACGACTCACAAGTACAGTTTTGGGAACCGACCAAATGGGTTGCGAAACTGCGTGCGCTGAAGACGGATAATCAACGCCTATTACTCAGAACCAATATGGAGGCAGGCCATAGCGGAGCCTCCGGACGTTTTAAACGCTATGAGGAAACCGCGATGATTTATGCTTTTTTATTGGATCTCGCCGGTTCCGTTGACCTGTGATGTCCTCACTGTTTTCAGGCATTGTATTGGCTAGGTCGTTCTTCTTAATGTCCAGGCAACATTTCCCCAAGTGAGTGAACGCGAGCGTCATGCGCATTTCCGTGTTGGTTCCTATGCACTGAGGAGAGCTGTCCTCTATCCATCAGAAAAATAACTCCATCCGCGAAGGGTCACTTTAAACCTTGGCGGAAATGGAGAAAAGATCGATGGCAGGCTCTTGCCAGATCATACAAGATTCTCTACATTCTTAGGCATGACCCCCAGACGATTCCGGGCCAAGGTTCTCAGCGTTCGGCATCTGACTCAAGATGTTCGGGAATTGACCTTGAAGTTGGTGGATACCCCGACCTTGGATTTTCTCCCAGGCCAATCAATTGCCGTGACTATCCCTGACGGAACGTCGGGTCTCTCGTTCCTGAGATACTATTCGCTTACCTCACTTCCCAGTTCTTCTCATCAACTCGTGTTACTTTTTAATGCCGGAGAGCATGGGAAAAGTGCGGCGTGTGTATTAGAATATTCAGTTGGTCACGAACTTGAATGCTCTGGGCCCTTCGGGTCATTTCACCTTCATGAGGACCTGGAACGCGATCTATTATTTGTTGGGACGGGAACCGGCATTGCCCCCTTATGGTCTATGCTGTCCAGTCTCTTTGAACAATCGTGTTCCCAGACCATGACCCTGTTGTGGGGGCTTCGAAGGGAGTCCGATATCTACTATTTAAAGGAGTTGCAGCAGTGGGCGCTATCCTATACCAATTTTTCCTATATCCTGACCCTGTCTCAACCCGCTCATAATTGGGAGGGAAAGGCGGGACGGGTGACGCATCTGCTTCAGGAGTTCCCGCAGATAGATCATCTGGCAGTCTATGTGTGCGGTAATCGAAAAATGGTTGCGGAAGTCACCGGCCTCCTTCAGGGAAAGGGGATAGGTCCTGTCTATCGTGAACGGCATCATGAAGAGAAATAATGGGTTGGCCTTCGCTTGGCGGATTTGTCCCTTCATGGGTCCGTTTTGTTCCTTGCTTTGCACGTCCATTCAGGTTCATTTTCCTCTAGCCGATGGCTTTCGGGAGGAATAGTGTGAAAGGTCGTTGTTATGCAGGATGAGATGAATGCCACGAAACAGATGAGTGAGCGATCAGGGGAACACGACGATCTCCCTACTGATCTTGGGATTTATCTACATGTTCCCTTTTGTATAACACGATGTCATTTTTGTGCTTTTTATCTCGTCCTGCATGAAGAACAACGGGTGGAACAGTATCTTCAGGCCATTGAACAAGAAATTGCGCTGTATGCTAGCCAACCGGGAATGAGGGAACGAACCGTCGCAACCGTCTATGTTGGGGGGGGGACTCCCACGGTCTTACGTCCTGAACAGTTGGCCCGTATTTTTTCCAACATTACGTCCAGGTTTTCTCTCTCGGAACAGTGTGAAATCACCGTCGAAGCGACACCTGAATCCCTTACGGACAAGTACGTTGATTTTCTTCAGCAAGCAGGCGTGACTCGTTTAAGTATAGGGATCCAATCTTTTGATCAACAGGAACGGACGATGTTGGGCCTTTCAGGGACCAGGGCGGAAGCTAAGGCCAACGTTCAAAATGCGAAACAGGCTGGTTTCTCCAATGTTAATCTTGACCTCATCTACGGGATTCCCAACCAAACAGTCCAGTCATGGCAAATGACTTTGGGTTATGCGCTGGAGCTGGATCCCTCTCATCTGTCCTGTTATGCGCTTTCCCTTGAAAAAGGGACTCGATTCTATAATGAATTTCGGCGGGGGTTATTTGAGGTGATGGACCCAGATCATGAGGCGTGTTTTCAGGAGCAGGCTGAAGTCCAATTGGAGACGCTGCAGTGGTCTCGCTATGAACTTTCCAATTGGGCGAAGCCAGGATTTGCCTGTCAGCATAATCTTCGATATTGGCGAGGGCTGGAGTATTTGGGATTAGGTCCAAGTGCCCAATCCTTTGTTTCGGACAGCCGGTTTGGAAACGTGTCCAGTCTCGAGCATTATTCGAATTACTTGATGACCGGGCAACTGCCGATTGCCTCAAAAGAGTTGCTGTCTTGGTTTCAGCAAGAAAAGGAGCGTATTGTGTTTGGGTTGCGTCTGCTTGAGGGGGTGCCAATTGATTGGGTCTATCGGGCATCTCAGGACGAATCCTGGGCGGCATCTTATGAGAGATTGGTGGAAGAAGATTATCTTCTTCCGACTGAAAGATGTGTGCAGTTAACGCGGAAGGGTCGCCAATTCGCCGATACGGTTGGTATGCGATTATTGTAAAAAAAATGTGCGACTTGAATTGAAATCTTGAAGAGATGTCGATGTTCTTTAGGGAAAGTGCCTGCTATGGAGGCGTTTTGCTGAGAGAGGCGTACAATGAGGATTTGGTTGCGGTATAAACAGGGTTATTCAGAATTCTTCCCCAGCTTTTGTGGATAAAACATCGTCTGATCTTTTTTGGAATAGTAATGAGTTGAAGATTTTTTTGTATATGAAACTATACGGAATTTGAGTTGACTGTGATGGTAAAAACATTTATTAATCAACTAGTTATGCTATTGCAAGATTTATTCTAAGCCATTGGCGACTTTAGAGGAATCGTTCCTGAAAACTGGATTGATGGTGTTTCTCCACAGGCCATGGGGATAAATGTCATCCACTCGAATTCTTCCTGTGAAATGTACCGGGGAGGATGAAATAGCAGGCATGTTGCATGGGAGGAAAAAATTGAGCAGTATGCTTCTATCTAAAATATCCAAATCGTGGATGGGTGCTGATGCTTAAGAATGACTTTTTGAAATTGGGGTATTCCTCTCCATTGTCGTGTGACCTCATAATCCCATGAACCCAATTTCTCCTATGCCTCTTGTTACAGGATTAGAAAAACAAACCCAATCTGTTTCCACGCATCGTTTATCCAAAAGCCGCTTCCTGGCGGGTTTGCAATGTGCCAAGCGGTTGTATTTGGAAATCCATTCGCCAGAATTAGCCACCCCGCCTACGCCGGACCGCCGGGCCATCATGGATATGGGCACAGATGTTGGCGTCGTTGCGCGTCAATATTTTCCTCACGGCGTTCTGATTGAACAAACACACCGTCAAATTCCTGCAGCACTTCTTCGCACCAGTGAGGTCGTGAAGGATGCAGACATCCCGTCCCTGTTTGAAGGGGCGTTTGTCTGGCAAGGCATTTTGGTTCGTGTTGACATCTTGGAGCGGATTGATGCCAGGCGTTGGCGGTTGATTGAAGTGAAGGCGACATCGAAAGTGAAAGCCACGCATCTAGACGATCTGGCCATTCAATCTGCAGTCCTGGAGGGAGCCGGCATCGAAGTCAGCGGGTGTTTTTTGATGCATCTGAATACTCAGTATTCTTTTCTTGGCGGAGATCTGAATTTAGAAGAAATGTTTGTCTTGGAAAATAAGACCGAGGAAGTGGAGGCGCGTCGGCTATTGATTCAGGCACAGCTTGAAGAAATGTGGAAGACGTTGGAACAGACGACGCCACCCGCCATTGTCCCTGATAGTCATTGCCATCAGCCGTATGAATGCCCCTTCTGGAACCATTGTACGAAAGAGAAGTCTCCGCGTTGGGTGTTTCATCTCCCTGGCAGCTCGAAATTGCAAACGCTCCTCCTGGAGGAGGGGATTGAAACCATTGATGAGATTCCAGACCATATTCAGTTGTCCGCAACTCAGCAACGAGTGAAGGATAATGTGGAATGGATTTCACCTCTCCTTCGCCCTCGTCTGCAATCAGTCAGGTTCCCCGTTCATCATTTAGATTTTGAAACTTTTATGCCGGCGATCCCGGCGTTTGCTCATACTCGTCCCTACCGGCCGATTCCCTTCCAGTGGTCAAACCATATTGAATACCCTGATGGCACAGTGGTCCATCATCATTATCTGTGCACCGACGGACGGGACCCTCGAGAAGAAGTGGCTTTGAGTCTGTTGGAGAGCGTGGGAGATGCCGGGACCATTTGTGTCTATTCGGAATATGAACGGTTTCTGCTTTTTGCGCTGGGAGATGTGCTGCCTCAATTGAAGCCCGTCCTATCGAAGGTGGTTCGCCGGTTGTGGGATCTCCTTTCGGTCATTCAGCAACATTATTATCATCCGGACTTTCACGGATCCTACTCCATTAAAACCGTCTTGCCAGCTTTGGTGCCTGCCTTGGCCTACGATGATTTAACCATCCAAAACGGGGCCGTGGCTGCTGTCATGTATCAGAAAATGGTTTTTCATGAAACAGACCTGATGGAGCGTGCTCACATCGCCCAGGCATTACATGAATATTGTGGCCGGGACACATGGGCAATGGTTGAGCTGAGACGGGTTCTCCTGGATCGGGCCGGTGGTTCCTTACCCTAACAGGTGCGTCAAATTCCGTTGACCCATTCGTCTGTCGCTGCTAGAATTTCACGGGTTCTGTCTTTCCCAGACTCCACCAGTCCAATGATGCCTGTGTCCTAGATATTCTGCCTCCTCGCCGACGCAATGTATTGAAGGAAAACACCTAGTGAATATCCTGGTATTACATGGGCCTAATCTGAATTTACTTGGAACTCGTGAGCCGACCATCTACGGAACCATTACCTTGGACGAGGTGGATGTTTCACTGAAAAACTTAGGAAAGGAGTTAGGCGTCTCGGTCGAAAGCCGGCAATCTAATGTGGAAGGGGAATTGATTACCTGGATCCAGGAGGCCAAGGTACGATTTGAGGGGCTGGTGTTTAATCCTGCTGCTTATACCCATACAAGTATTGCTCTTCGGGATGCGATTGTGGGCGTGGGAATTCCTATGGTCGAAGTCCATTTATCGAATATCCATCGCCGGGAAAGTTTTCGTCGGCGGTCTTACCTTGCCCCCGTTTCGCTCGGGCAAATCTCTGGATTTGGACCACAAAGTTACCTGCTTGGACTGAGGGCGCTGGTTGATGCGCTTCAGCGGATGATCCCGGCACACCGTTAACCTTTCTGTTCACGTTTTTTTCATGAGGAGTTAGATGCCGTGATTACGACAGCAGATTTTCGAAATGGGTCGCGCTTAGAGCTGGATGGGCAACCCTATTATATTGTGGAATTTCAACATGTAAAACCTGGTAAAGGCCCAGCCTTTGTTCGAACAAAACTGAAGGGCTATAAAACGGGGAATGTCATTGATCGTACCTTTCGTTCTGGAGAAAAATTCGACGAGCCCAATCTGGAGGAATGCGACATGCAATTTCTCTATAACGCTGGCGAAGAATATGCGTTCATGGATGTCAGTAGCTTTGAGCAGTTTACGTATCTTAAAAGCCAATTGGGCGAAAACGTCGATTTGCTCAAGGAAAATACGGTCGTCAAAATTCTGTTGTATCATGATGAGCCGATTGGGGTAGAGTTGCCGGTGTTCATGGAGTTGAAAGTCGTGGAAACTGACCCCGGTATCCGCGGAGATACGGCATCTGGTGGGACTAAGTTGGCGGTTGTCGAGACCGGGGCCTCTGTGAAAGTGCCTCTCTACCTGGTATCCGGAGAAGTTATTAAAATTGATACGAGGACGCGCACCTATGTAGAACGGGTTCGGTAATTCGGGATCCCTGTCCTCCAGAAATACACGAAATAGGAGATTATGGCTGATTCATCCAGAAGAGAAATCGAAGACCTTGTCGAAGTGTTAAACCGGCACCATCTGACCGAGTTGGAATTCGAAAAAAAAGGTGTGCGAATACGCATTAGACGGGATCATGTGCCGGCTGTTTCTTCCCACCAGGTGGACGGATCAAAGACCGTGGACGCTGGTTCTACCTTGGAGAGGCCGGTCCCCATCCTCTCTGCCGAGCCCGCACATTTCTTGACTGTGACCTCGCCCATTGTGGGGACCTTTTATCGTTCCCCCTCTCCTGATACTGATCCCTATGTCGAAGAAGGTGATATCGTCAAAAAAGGACAGGTGCTTTGCATTGTCGAAGCCATGAAACTGATGAATGAAATTGAGGCAGAAACCGATGGCAAAGTCGTAAAAATTCTCGTAGAAAGTACGACTCCGGTTGAGTTCGGCCAGCCGCTCTATTTAATTGATCCCTTGTCGGGATCTTGAGAACTGGGTTGTCCTGATAGTGATATTGGAGAGTCACCGTTGCTCTTGATGATTAGGATGGCTTCCTGAAGTCTTTTTATATTAAGGATACGACGTGTTTAAAAAAATTCTTATTGCCAATCGTGGAGAAATTGCTCTGCGGGTGAATCGAGCGTGCCGGGAGTTGGGTATTCGCACCGTCGCGATTCATTCAGATGTTGATGCTCAATCACTCCATGTCCGTTACGCAGACGAACATGTGTGTGTCGGACCTGCCGAAGGGGGACTGAGCTATAGGAATATCCCGAATGTCTTGAGTGCTGCAGAAATTACCGGAGTGGATGCGATTCACCCGGGGTATGGATTTTTAGCTGAAAATGCGCATTTTGCCGAGGTATGCGAGTCGATTGGGATTACCTTTATTGGACCTACTTCTGAGCATATTGCCCTACTCAGCGATAAATCAAAAGCTCGGGCCCACATGAAGAAGCGTGGAATCCCCGTGTTGCCCGGGAGCGATGGTGAAATTGACGATCCCAAAACCTGTGTCGCTATTGCCAAAAAGCTTGGGTTTCCGGTCATTGTGAAAGCCTCAGCCGGTGGCGGAGGGCGAGGAATGCGGGTGGTCTGGCATGAAGAAGAGTTGGCCCAGGCGATCGATTCAGCTCAATTAGAAGCCCAAACAGCATTTGGGCATGGTGGTGTGTATCTTGAACGTTTTTTTGAAGATCCACGGCACATCGAATTTCAGATTATGGCGGATAACCATGGGCATGTCGTGCATTTTCATGAACGAGATTGTTCCATACAGCGTCGATATCAAAAGGTGTTAGAGGAATCCCCCTCTCCGGCGTTGGACGATACGTTACGACGCAAAATGGGTCAGGTTGCCGTTGAAGCCATCAAGTCCGTGAAGTATCGAAATGCCGGAACCGTGGAGTTCCTCATGGATCAAAGTGGAAAGTTTTATTTCATGGAAGTCAATACGCGTATTCAAGTTGAGCATCCGGTCACCGAAATGGTGACGGGGGTCGATCTGATTAAGGAGCAAATTCGTATTGCCGCTGGGGAGGAACTGTCCTATCGACAAAAAGATATTCAATTGACCGGGCATGCCATCGAATGCCGAATCAATGCCGAATGTCCGGATCGATTTACCCCTAGCCCCGGTACCATCACAAAATTTTGTCCCCCTGGTGGACCAGGGATACGCGTCGACACGGCCATGGATACAACCGGTATTGTGCATCCGTATTATGACTCGATGATTGCGAAGCTTATTGCCTTTGGACGAGATCGGGATGAAGCCATGGCTCGTACCAGACGCGCGTTAGATGAATTTGTGATTGAAGGAATTAAAACCAGCATTCCTCTCCATCGACGGATTCTTGATCATCCTGATTTCCAGAAGGGTCCCGTGTCTACTCGATTTTTGGACCGGCTTGTTGCTTTACAGGCCCCATGATCGCAGTCCATACTCCGCGGATTTTTTCCCCCGCTATTTTTTCTCGATTCTATCTCATTGTGGATGACAGCTGGGCCTCAAGATGTTCATTGGTGGAGGTGGTGCAACAGGCTGGCGAAGCAGGGGTCAAGCTGGTGCAATATCGCAATAAAACCGGATCCATGAAACATGCATACGAAGCGGGCCTTGCCCTTCGAAGTGTGGCGGCAGAGAGGGACATGACTTTTATTGTGAATGATCGATGTGATTTAGCGTTAGCTCTCGAGGCTGATGGTGTTCATCTTGGTCAGGCCGATCTTCCTCTACTTCTTGCACGGAAAGTCGTTGGACAGAAAATGTTGATTGGGGTTTCGACACACAATCCTGAACAAGTACGATTAGCCACGGAAGAAGGTGCGGATTATTTAGGATTTGGCCCTATCTTTACGACAAGAACCAAAGCGAATCATGAGCCGGTTGTTGGTATTGAAGGACTGGCTGGTGTTCGAGACCTGACCTCCCTTCCCATCATTGCCATTGGTGGGATTGTTCCGGATTCTGTTCCGGCACTCCAAGCCGCAGGTGCCAATGGCGTGGCGGTCGCTTCGGCCATACTCAATGCGAGTGATCGCTCCAAAGTGTTGGCGCGGTTTATGGCTCATTTTCAATAAGGTGGTTGGCCAATCGTTGAATTTCAGGATGGTTGGCTAAGTTTTCCATTCCTCTTCGCCAGTCCGTCTGCACGGTTTCTTGATATTCCAAAGGGCCAAATACCGGCACTCTCGACCATTCCTGAATCAGATTAATCGTGGAGGTCCGCTGCTGAATGAAACACTCGTTTTGGGTTGAGGGCAGGGGATCATTCAGGACGATTCCGCACGGCTTAATTCCGGCACCGTGCAGTGCTTCCAAGGACAGGAGAAGATGATTTACGCTGCCTAGGCTTGTCCGTCCGACTACAATAGCAGGAATATTCAGTGCCACGATCAGGTCTCGTATGGTGTGTGTTGGTGAGAGTGGAGTGAACACTCCCCCTGCTCCTTCCACGAAAAACACGGAGTGCTGTTGCCTGACGATTTGAAAAGCAGTGGCAATACGCCCCAGATCGATGGACGTTCCAGTTGCGCGCGCGCAAGCTAACGGCGCGATAGGCTGAGGAAAGGCATATAGGCAGATTGACGCGAAGGGGGGAGGAGGTGAGAGTAGACTCTGAAGGCGGCCTGTGTCGGAAGTCTCTGGCTGTTGAGGATCGAGACCGGTTTCTACCGGCTTCATGACCCCCACTCGATGCCCTTTTTTTTGCAACGCCAGAACCAGAGCCGCCGTGATGGTTGTTTTTCCGACCCCGGTGTCAGTCGCGGTCATGAATATGGCGAGATGGTCAGATTGAGCACTCATGGTCAGGGAGATGCTGGAGAATGAATAGGCTCACCAAATCCGACTGTCCAGATTCCATATTTGTCCAGACGTGTCAGGCGACAAGGCTATGTGATAGACAGTAGTAGCCACATATTGTAATGAAGAAGGTCTGTGGAGAGTATGGTTGCGGGGCTCCATTGCCGACTGCCATCCCGGTTCTGATAATGGTGAGAGGTGCCATCCTGGGAACACCATATTTACTCGTATATTGAAGGCTCCCCATTCCTTTGCCACTGTCTGCATCAATCCAGTCAGTCCAGCCTTAGAGGCCGCATAGGCGGCCTGCCCTGCCACTCCTTGTTCAGCGGAAAGGGAGCCTATAAAAATGACGGCCCCATTCTTTTGTTGTTCAAAGATGGGGGCGATGGCTTTGAGCACAGTATAGGCACCGGTCAAGTTCGTGTGAAGGGTACGGGTCCAGTCCTCAGGGGAGGTTTTGAGTAAGAGCTTCGAAGGGTCCACCCCGACGGCCCACACCAATACGTTCAGAGAATGATGGGACTGTATGAACTCCTGCAGAATGGCCTGAATTTGTGAGCTGTTTGAGACGTCGGCTTGATAAAGATGACTTTCTCCTCCGGCCTTCTTGATCGCCGCGGCAGTTTCATTTGCGGCGGATTGATGTTGATGGTAATGAAGGCCGACTCTCCAGCCCTGGTGTCCGAAAACCGTCGCAATGGCTCCACCGATGACTCCGGATCCTCCAAAGACCATGATGTTCGAACGGGTGTTCATCTTACCGGCTGTTGATTGGCGATGGGGTGGATTTGTATCTGGGGAGTCATGCGTGTCACTCCCATGCATCGTTGAAAAGTGAAGATAATGAGATAAGGGATAGGTATATGACGGACTTGGTGTCGTCTTGTATTGATTACCATTCGGTCTCCTTGGTTCTTAGTCTGCATAGGGCGGAGAGATTGTCAATCCTTGAATAGTCTGTAAACCCAAAAAGCGGCATTTTCAGGGTGAATGGAACCTGGATCGGTGACCCTTGCTTGGTATCTTGCCGGTTTTGATGATCCTATGGTAGGTTCACATCACTTTCTGTCTATGAATATTTCCTTTACATTGTTTGGAACTTCCTACACAACCGGAGCATTGGTTTGCCTTGGTCTTTCCTTGTTGTGCCTGCCCGGCATGGTCCATTCCGCTGATTCCACGAAGTTTGTGGTTGATAAAAGCCATGAATATTTTCCTGATCAGGTGGGAAATGAATGGGTATATAAGGGAACGATGATCGAAGGGGGCATGGTCCAGATTAAGAATGAGGATACGCGGTTTACGAATGTCTCAAAAGTGACCGGGACAGAAATCCTAGAGGGAGTGGAGGTCACGGTTTTCAACGATACCAATCCTGGCAATCAAGGTCCGTCTGATAGTTATTATCGTCGTGATATTGCAGGGATCCGGTATTATGGGTCAAAGCCCGGCACGACGTTGGAGCGCCAACTGGTGCCCTATCAAATCGTGCGATTTCCCCTAGAGGTAACTAGCTCTTTCGAGCAATTTCACCGGACCGGGGTGGATTTTGGAACGGATGTGGATCGAGATGGAGAAAAAGAAACGGTGGATATCATGGCAACTGTCTCCATTCAGGGACGGGAGACCGTGATAGTACCGGCCGGCACATATCCGGAAGCCATTCGCCTTGAAGCCAAAATGATCATGAAGGTGCATTTGTCTGAGAGTGGAGAGACAATCCAGGGAACCGATACGATGACGGCCTGGTTTGCTCGTGGAGTGGGATTGCTCAAATACATTGAACGCCAAACCATTCCTTCCGTTCGAAGTCAGAATGAACGGATGGTCGAAGTGATTGAGGAATTGGAGAAGGTGACCGTGGCATCTGAAGTGGCATTATTGCGTCGGAGCGAAGCCACGGCGAAGCGTGTTTTCCGTAATCACCTTTTCCACCATGAATTGCTCAAGATACCCGCTTCCTCCGGCCTTCCGGCCGATTCCTGACAATCGATGCCCTCCAAATGGTTGCCGGTTCACCAAGGATCCGGTAATCGGTCGGTTGATATACAAATTTCCCACATCAAATGTGTC
>JBDSHB010000320.1:0-3608 GCA_039918695.1 Nitrospirales bacterium
TTCCTCGGCGAAAATCCGAATGCTTCCCGACGTCACCCGATTGGAAGAGAGGAAGACCAATTCCGGATCAAAGGCCTGGTCAGGAAAATGTCGGGCGAACACCGGCCGGAGCCACCGATAAAACCCACGCGAACGTCCAATCATGTTTTCCCACAGACGGGATTGAGATTCATGCATGCCGGTTGACGTCGCCGCATACACGGCTGATCCTCCTGGTCCCTCCGGGATGCCCTGCTCGTACAGCGCATGCCCGAGTTCATGCATTGTGGCCGCTAATCCACTGAGCAGATCCCGTTCGTGAACATGCGTGGCAATACGCACGTCCCCGCTGCCCACCCGGCATGAAAACGGATGTTCCGCCTCGTGCAACGCTCCTCGTGTCGTGTCGTACCCCACGGCTTTAATGACATCCTGGTGCATCGCGAGTTGTTTGGCCTTATCAAAATGTTCCGTAAAGGCGACCGATCCTTTCCTGGCAAGAGCCTGTTGCCGGATATCGGTCAGGCCTTGTTGGAGCACCCCAAACATCCGGCGTAAATCATCAACAGTCGTGCCGGGATCATAGTCTTCAAGAAGGACATCATAAGGATGCCGGTTGGGGTCAATGGCCTGTGCCCGTTCGAGTGCCAAGTCCACATTCGTCTGGAGGCTCTCGGCAAATAGACGATAGTTTTTTTCTTGTTTAGCCTTTCCCCATGCGGCGACACCACTGGCGCTGGCCTTTGCAATCCTGCTGGCCAATTTCGACGGCACACAAGTCGCTCGACGGTAGGCTCGGCGCATATTACGAACCGCGGCTTGTTGCTCTGGGGTCGGATCAGGTAGGGCTGCCACCGCCTCAATGAGTTCACCCAGGCGAGTTGACGTGGCTTGTTCGTGATACAACCGACCGATCAACTCACTCTGTCGGGCACGGCCCCCTGCCGACCCCGAGGGCATGGTCACTTGCTGATCCCAACCCAGTAGACCTCCAATGCCTGCCAGAGTATCCAGTTCCGCAATCTGCTGAGACAGTTCATCCCATACTGATTTAGTCATACACCATTCCCTTCTCTACACGAGACTGTTGGTTTTGGGTTGCGAGGGTTTCCATATAGAGGGCTGTGAAACCGGTCCGGTCGTTTCTCCTTCAACAATTGTCAAACGCCTTTTTGAGATTCTCACCTGCTTGCTTGAGAACCGGGCTTGTTTTGGCAAAGGCAAAACGGACGAGATGTTGTCCCAGATCTGTCGCCTGATAGTAAAAGGCGCCACCTGGAACCACGGCCACCTTCGCCTCCGTAATCAACCGTGTGGCAAACGATTGGGAATCACCCTTGTGTTCCCATGGTCCGTAGCCGGCTAAAAGGTAATAGGCCCCCTGAGGTGCATAGGGCTCAAATCCACTGTCGGTCAGCATCTGCATGGTGAGGTCCCGACGCCGAAGGAATCTCGCGCGTAGATCCGTGTAGTAGCTCTCGGGTAAAGCCAATGCCGTGACCGCTGCGTACTGGAAGGGCGTCGGCGCACAGATCGTGAGGTAATCATGTACCGTTCGGATCGCAGCCGTCACATCCTTGGAAGCCAGGACATAGCCAAGACGCCATCCGGTTGCCGCGTAAATTTTGGACAAGCCCCCGGTGACGACCAGGCCTTTCCAGTCTGGCGCCAGAGTGGCCGGCGCAATATGTCGATAGGGTTCGTAGTACAGATGATCGTAGATTTCATCTGTCACCACATAGATCCCATGCTGGTCGGCCAGAGCAAGGATGGCGTTCAGTTCTTCCCGCGTGAACACATGGCCGGAGGGATTATGAGGAGTATTCAGAATAATGGCTCTGGTACGAGGGCTGATTGCAGTTCGCAGTTCATCAAGCGGTAACGCGTAATCAGGTGGGCGGAGGGTCACAAACCGTGGCGTGCCGCTGGCAAAATACACAGCCGGAACGTAATTTTCGTGGGCGGGTTCGATGATGATGACTTCATCGCCAACCTCGACTAACGCCAGCATGGCGGCCACGATCGCTTCCGTCACCCCACAGGTAATGGTGATCTCTGTCTCGGGGTCAAAGGTGAGACCATGACGTTCATGCACATGCCTGGCAATGGCTTCGCGTAACTCTGCCAGACCCCAGGTCACGGAATATTGATTGTGATCATTCGTAATGGCATCAATCGCGGCTTGTTTCACCACAGGCGCAGTGGGGCAGTCTGGACGGCCTTGAGCCAGATTAATCGCCTCATGCTCCATGGCAATTCGCATATTTTCCCGAATCTGCGATGGGCCGATCCGATCAAGTCTGGAGGGAGGGTTGAAGGTCATGGGTTTATTTGCATCACCAAATAATGGCATGGCTTACCTTCAATTGAGAAATTAATAAATTCACAGGGAGAGCTGGCGATTCCATTCGCCGGTCGTGCATGAATAGACAACATGTGAAAAATTGAGGGACTCGCCAGAATATGAGATCTCAGGGAAGTTCTTCAACTTCAACATGAAACCAGCCAGGAAGAAATATGTGGTGAATACAAAAATAATGTGATTCGAAGGCTAATAAATATTTCAAATATTTGGGCTTTTCATCACCAGATGAGTGACAGAACCCCGCACGCGTAAAAATAAGGAAGTGTTCAAAACTTGTCCTGAGTTTTGCCGAAGGAAGGCGCGTCCAGACCTGTCCTGAGGCCTCTGGAGGGAAAGGCCGCAGCCGCTTGGGCGAGCGGAGCGTACGGAGGAGTACGTGAGCACGACCAAGCGACGAGAACGCCGCTGGCGACCTTTTTCAACACTCCCTTTTAGGGAAGGGGAGCTTCCAGAGTGAGCAGCTCCCTTAACTGGTCAAGCAGCATCTGTTTGCCTTCCCCGGTGTAGGCCGACAGAAAAAGCGGATCCTCCTCCATGCCCAAACCCTCACGCAATTCCCGAAGCGCCGCCTGGCGGTTCCCCCTCGTGACCTTATCAGCCTTAGTGGCCACCACCATCACGGGAATCTTCAATCGCATCAACCACTCGACCATGGCCCGATCTGATTCCTGCACCCGACGGGAATCCACCAGCACCACCACACCCTGTAAATTCTTGCGTGTCCGTAAAAATTCTTCAATCAGGGGGCCCCAGAGCTCTCGAATCCGTTCAGGCACTTTGGCAAATCCGTATCCGGGAAGATCGACCAGCATAAACCGGGGGCCGTTCGTGGCAATCTCAAAAAAGTTAATGGTTTGTGTTTTCCCGGGAGTCTTCCCGACCTTGGCCAACCCTTTGTGATTGACCAAACAATTAATGGCCGATGATTTCCCCACATTGGACCGGCCGACAATGGCCACTTCCGGAAGCGTCGGTTTCAGAAATTGCTCAACGGTCCCACAACTGGCCTTGAATTCCGCAGAAAATATTTTAAATGCTCCCACGAAAAGTTCCTCTTTTTCATTTATAGACTAACAAAGAAGTTGACGTCCATCCTGTATGGCTCATCAAGAGGCCATTGGCCATCTTATCTTAGAACGCCACTGTTTCCCTATACCATTCGTTGAACAGCCGGCTGTTCGCTGAAAGCGTGGCCTCTTCATCCCGAATCCAACGACCGATTAACCCCAATGCACAGAGCGTATCGGCAACGGGCTTGATCGTC
>JBDSHB010000321.1:0-7500 GCA_039918695.1 Nitrospirales bacterium
GGAATGTTTATTCGTTTAAACAACCCCCCTGACTCGGAAGAGTTGTTGCCTGCAAATTCAGGAAAGCCGATTTCCACTTCAGCCTTAAATATAGTGAATAAGAAGGGTAAGGTCCGGGCCACCCTGAGCCTATGGGATGGGGAACATCCGGCCCTCATCATGGGAGATGGTCAATGTGACCGTCGAGCTTCTCTTGCGGTGTATGGGAAGGAGCAAACGGGGTTAACACTGTATGGAGAGGATTGTAAGCGGCGGGTGGCATTGGAAGTTCAGAGCGATGACCTCCCCACGTTTGTGTTGCGAGATCACTTGGATACTCCAAGGGTTCAGATAGTTTTAAGTAAGGACGGAAGTCCTCTTGTCCGGCTTTTAGATCCCAATGGGAAAGCCGTGTGGGAGAAACAATATAAAAGTAAGAGAAATACCTATCTCTGCATTACTTTCAGTCGTAAGGGGTCAGGCGTAAGGAGAGCTCGCCTCCTCTCTCGTTGTCATCCTGAGAGGAGCGAAGGATCTGTGCCCAGCTTGATTGTGCCCTGGCCGAGCTAGATGCTTCGCGGAGCCCAGCATGATAATCGTGAAGCTGGAACGCAGAAGGGGATCGTGTGGCGTAAGGAGGAAGGAGTGAGGAATAGGGGGTGAGAAGTCAGGAGTAAAAAGCATGGGCTTTTCTATTCCCGCTCCTTGCCCCTGACTATTCACTCTTCACGGACTAATGAGATCGACATATTAAGGAAAGCAATGAACACTCATTTAACATTCATACAGACGACGTATAGGGCTGGCTGGGCTCTATTCTCGGGATTATTTTTAGTCACAAGCGGATTTGGGATGGTCTTCGCTGCCGATCGGGCCGAGACCAAAAGTTGGGAGGCGGTGCAGGGTCCGGAACAGTTGGTTCCTAAAATTGGTCCCCCGGCGGTGGTTAAAGATTGGCAACGGAATTACCCCCAGGCTCAACCGGTTGGAAAAGGTGACACGGTAGAGGCGCCGGATGCCAAGCCCGGGACCCCTAATCCTCCGGCTATTCATAAATTTGGGGGACGGACCCCCAGTTCATTTGTCTTCGATCTGAGCCCTGATGACCCACTTGAGAAGGTAATTGAACGGGAAACCCAACAGAGAACGAAGATCAAGGCACTACAGCAACAGTTGCTCGAGGACCGGTATGATTTGTCTCCGCAATTTGTGGAAGGGAAGACCATGACTCGCGGGAAACCCATTCCAAAAGGACCGACCGCACGGTTGAAGAAGGGGCTTAACTTTGACCAACTCGCCAAAATGCCGGAGGAGGACATCAAAGCTAAAGATCTTTTCCCATACCTGCCGTTGCCCCATCCGCTTCATTCAACAGGCGGAATGGTCTTTCCTTCAATGATGACCGACATTCATCCTGAACGCGAACGTGTTGATGTGGTTCATGATTTACCGGATCATTTTTTGCCGGAATTTCCACCTCCGGTTTTTCTGACGAGCAGGCCGGATTTGGGAGATGTCTCGCAGGGCCAGGAAATTACCAATGAGAATTTCTATACTTTGTTTGACGGCATTCTGTCGCCGGTGCAATTTGACGGGGTCCGATTATTGGTCGAAAAAATCCCCCAGCAGCAATTCAATGCGACGGATGACCGAAAAACAGTACCGCCCAGTCGTGGGGTTGCCTGTTTCGATTGTCATGTGAACGGACATACGAATGGAGCCATTCATTTAAATCCTGATAATCGACCACAATTCTCGAGGTTTCGCATTGAAACGCCATCCTTACGCGGCGTCAATATTCAAAAGGTTTTTGGCTCCAAACGAGCGATGACGTCCGTTGAGGATTTTTCTGAATTTGAAAACCGGTCGGCATATTTTGATCATGATATGGCGACCGCCGAAAAAAAGGGCCGTCGTGATATGACACGGACCGAAGTGATGAAAATGGCCCAGTTCCAGAAGCTTGTCGATTTTCCCCCTGCACCGAAATTAGACCTCTTTGGCCGGTTGGATCCCAAGAAAGCCACGGAAGAAGAGTTGCGAGGGGAGGCCTTATTTTCCGGAAAAGCCAAGTGCGTGGCTTGCCATACTGCTCCCTATTTTACGGATAATCTGATGCATGATTTGAAGGTGGAACGGTTTTATCATGGCCGGGCAGAAGGATCGATCAAAACGTTCCCCCTTCGAGGAATAAAAGATTCCCCACCCTATCTCCATGATGGTCGCCTCTTGACTCTCGAAGACACGGTGGAGTTTTTTGCCCTAGTCACTGGTGTGCAGTTGACTAAAGAAGAAAAGGCGGATCTTTCCGCTTACCTTCGAGCCTTGTGAAGATGAGCTTTTCATTGAGCGTTGATTAGCTGGGTTGGGGTTCCCATGAGAAATGGAGCATGCACCATGAAAAATCCGGCGGTTGCCGACCAGGTCTTCCGGGCGTCTTTGCGCTGCTTGGGGTTAATGCTTACTGTGATGTTCCTCCTAGCGGGACCGGTCTTGGGGGATGGTTTTCAGGAGACATCTGCTGATGGAATTCAATCCAAAGGCAGTTCAGAAAATCAGTCCACTTTTCCTCCTGTAGGCGGGGACAGAGCGGATTCTCCTCTCATCGGAGGAGGGGTCCGGACGCCACCCGACATCGGAGCTTCAGGTACTGCGTCCTCGACTCCTCCTGTTCGAACCGAATCACCCACAGGCGAACCCCAAATTCTTCCTGAAGTCTCGCCCGTCCCCGCTTATCCATCGGACCCGGGAAATCCTTCTGCCACGGAAACCCAGCCATTAGGGCAACCAGACCATCTCAAGAAGAGAAAGGAACTTGAGGATTCCCTTCAATAACCACCTGAACCTTTGAATGTGTTTAGAGCCCTAGATTCCCCCTTCCCGGAATATCCAAAGGTTCAGCCTTTTTGGGGCTCATACAAGGTGACCACGGTCTTTTCACGCTATCGGGTTGTGTCGAAACGCGAAGTCGAATCCCCTGGTGAGGCCGATGGACGATCAGTTGGGCGGAGAAGGTGGGGACAGGGGAATGGTGAGGGTAACTCGTGTGCCCTGTCCCGAAAAAGAGTTGAGAGCAAACGTCCCCTGGAGCGCCGTCATCCGGGCATGGATGCCAGATAAACCGAAGTGTTCCTGACCAGCATTCGGTATAGCCATTGTTGCAGGATCGTAACCCCGTCCAACATCGGAAACGATACATTGCAAATGAGTGCCATCCAGATCTTGAATCGTGATGGTGGCCTGTTCCACGTGGGCATGTTTAATCACATTAAATAATAATTCGCGAAGGGACCAATAGAGAAGAAATGCTTGATTCTCCGATACGTCGGGCAAGGATTGTTCTGCATCGATGGTGACGGCCAAACCAAAACGCTTCATCTTTTCTGTCAGTCCTTCTATCATCGTCAGAAAGCCGGATTGATGGAGGTGAAAAGAGCTCAGCTCCGTCATCAGGGTTCGCGTATACGTTAAGGATTCGTGAAGGAATTGATCGACGGTATTCAGAAGATTCAGGATTTCAGAATCTTGTGTCAATTGGCTTCCTTGAGCTAGTTTCATTCGACCAACTGTCAATATTTGTGCCAGGTGATCATGAAGCTCACTCGCCAATGCCTGCCGTTCGCGTTTTTCAGCTGATGCGAGACTTTCCGAAAGAGCCGACAGTTGTGTTTTATAGTCACCCATAATAACATCAACGCGATTCTCTAAGTGAAGATCCAGCTTCTCCTTGGCTTGTTGTAATTGTCGTTCCACGAAAATTTTCTCACCGATCTCCTTTTGAAGTCGTGCGGTAAGAAATTGTTCTCGATGCCAGAGAGTCTCAAGCAGACTTGTGGGTGTGACCGCTCCAATAAATCGATTCCCGGTTTCCATGACGGAAAAGGCATCAACCGGGTTTCGTTGAAATTCCGAATACAACTCATCGAGGGGGGTGGAGGGTTCGACCGGGATGGAAGTGGAGAAGGGGAGAAGATCGGCAAAAATCCTATAGGGATACCTGCCTACCATATGTTTGGGGACGATACCCAGAAATTGCTCGAAGGGATCCTGATTTACCAATTCCGAAAAAACCGCATAGGCTTCATGACTTTTTAATCTGGAGGGTCGGTTGAGATCATGGAGGCGCATGTCTTCGGAAACCATCAAAATTGATGGACTCACGGCATCCTGTGCGGTTAATCGGACCACGAGACAATTTTATAGTTCTTGGGTAATGGTGATTTCTGTGTCCAACTGAATGTGGAATATTTCATCCACCGACATCAGAGGCTTCACCTGTTGAAGAAGGAATGCGACCACACGCTTTTCGGATAATCTTTTGATGATGGAGCATCGTATCAGCAGGCTATTGATAACCTCGTCCTGAATCTCAATATGGTCGAATTCCTCCGGTATGAGCAACTTGAGCGCCTTCTGTAGTGCGCTGACACCAATAGCCGCTTCTTTTCCGATAATGAGTCCGTCGGTGATGGGTGGGATAGAAAATTCTTTAATCTTGGCAGTGATAAGAAATTTAGGTTCGTTGGAAAGCACTAAATTTACCTCCAGCCAATCCCGTGTGAATTCTGTCGACGCGAGGGCTTTGGTTTTTTTAAGGACAATAATATTACCGGCTTCTTCGATGACAGTCATCAGGGAGGGATAGTGTATTCGATCTCTGTGAAATGAATCAACAGTGCGGAGAGGCAATTGGGAGGTGGTTCTTTGTGAAAAATCTAAAAAATTTCAATAATGCCATAATGGAGGATGGCGACATTGTAGAGTGTGCCTGGAATGAGGAGCTGCATACAATGAGTACAAACATTTTTTGCTATTTTTTATCCGTGGTGTCATTAATGGTTTCTTTGGCAGCATCGCTAATAAGCTGAGCGGCATGTTCCGGTTCACATTCGGCTGCAAAGGTTTCCGCAGCGGCCAGGAGCATTTCGGTTTTCACCTGGGGACTATTTTGGTTTTTGAGTCCGTGAGACTTGAGGATTTTAAGAATGTGGGCGACCGTTAGTGCCTGCTCAAGGTGGTTATTATCAATCAAGCGGTGAATGTCCTTAAGGATTCGCGTGTCTCCTTCCTCATGCGAAAGTGGTGGCGTTTTCTGAAAAGATTTCTGGGAAGATATCTTTGCCGCCGGTTGGGAAATCCAGTGAATCGCCTCGTGAGAAAGGGTGAATCGACCGCTGCCAAAGGTTTTCATGAGATAGCGCAATACATTCCACGCATGAGTCGTCAGATCTTCAATATTTTCCATGCCCAGGTCGGACTGTAATTCCATGACATCTTTGCCCAATTGATCGGATAGGTTGATCTGAATTTTTATAAATGAGGACTCTCCCGTGACATCGGAGGTTTTTTCGTGGGTCGGCGAAACTGAACTTGTCATCATTTAATATACTTCAAGGACATAGGGTGCACGACTATGCAAAACCCTGGCTGGGTTGGTGAGGGGGGCTCTCTCACATTCCATTAAGAAGAAGCGGCCATTCGAAAAATGATGATTGATGGGTTCAAGGGTTTTGAATAGTTCCACATTTTCTGTGCCTGCCGTATTCTACATTGATTCAAAAGATATGTTGCGGCATGGATAATGTGGAAGGTGGGAGAAACGTGGGATGGCAGATTAAACTCTAAGGGTCGAGGGGAAACCGTTGCATGAAATCCAATCAAACATATTCGGCTAAAGAATTTAATCTCAGAGGATTGAATGGCATTTCAGATAAAACTCTTGAGATGCATTTGAAACTCTATGAAGGATACGTGAAGGCCACGAATACCTTGAATGAACAAATCGCCAATATTTTGAAGGACGGGAAAGTCGATCAGGAGGAAATGCCGGCCTATTCCGAATTCACCCGGCGATTGGGGTTCGAATACAATGGAATGGTCCTGCATGAACTATATTTTGAAAATATGAGTTCTCAAGGATCCAAAGGCCCACAAAGTCATCCTGCAGTGGAGCAGGCTATCCAGGATAGTTTTGGAAGCGTGGATATTTGGAAGACAGACTTTTCCAGCGTCGGTAAGATGCGGGGAGTGGGCTGGGTCATCTGCTATCAAAATCCCGAAAACGGCCGGCTCTCCAACCATTGGATCAGTCTGCACGAATTCGGCAATATAGCTGGGTTTCGTCCACTTCTTGTGATGGATGTCTGGGAGCATGCCTATTTGCTGGACTATCAACCCTCGGAACGAGGGAAATATATCGAGAGCTTTTTGTCGAATGTCAATTGGGCGGTAGTGGCGAAACGCCAATAGACGAACCGAAAGCATGCTTCCATGCGGGTAGGTAATAGCGCAGTGAAAATTTAAGGGCTCGAAAGAAGGGACCATGTGTCATGCCAAAGATCATTCCGATTGCAGGTGATGAAAAAATGAACAGCTCCCGGGAATCACCCATTATCGTCTCCTCAGATCTTATGAGTTTGAATTCCCTCCTATGCTTTATGCAGGAGGGAGGGTTCCCACCAACACCGATTCCCAATCCCGGTCAAGATCCTAGTCCCGATCCCTTTCCCAATCCCGGTCCAGATCCTAATCCCAGTCCCTTTCCCAATCCCGAACCCATCCCGAACCCTCTCCCCCAACCTCCAATACCTCCGACACCCCCAATCCCTAAAATTCAAGAGACCATCAAGGTCTCTCCATGCCAAAATTCTTTGTGTTAACCCAAAAAGGAGTCCTGGTCGGGACAAATAAGGTCTATGAGTGCCCATTTCCATTCTTCGATAGGGGGAAGCCAACAGAAGGGCAATAGGGATTGATGGACGGACATTCCCCAACAGAATCGGGCAGTTTGGGATTTTTCATTGAGGCCATGACGGGAAACCCCATAGACTTATGTGAATAATTCTTTCATAATGATTTCGTTCCTTTTCATCAATTCTGATATTAATCCCTTTTTCACCAATTTTTATGAACAAAGCGCGGGTACTATTAGCTGAGGATCACGTCCTGGTTAGTGAGGGACTGACCAAATTGCTGGAAGCGGATTTCACGTTGGTGGGGACCGTTGTAGACGGTCATGCGTTAGTTCAAGCCGTCAAGAAACACACACCGGACATTGCGATTATTGATATTTCATTGCCCCTGTTGAATGGATTGGAAGCCGCCCGCCAAATAAAGAAATGTGAACCTCAGACCAAATTAATTTTTCTCACCATGCATGCCGAAGACCATTTTGTCCAAGAGGCCTTCAAAGCCGGAGGGGTAGGGTATATTTTAAAACAATCCGCGACGGCAGAATTAGTATTTGCCATTAAGGAAGTGTATCAGGGACGCACTTACGTTTCCCCCTCTATTGCCCAGGGGATTGTCAGTCAAGCAATGAACCCGTCGTCCAATTTAAAGAAAGGGGCCCAGCCGGAGACTCCTTCATTGACTCAACGACAAGTGGAAATTCTCCAGTTGGTTGCTGAAGGGAAATCCAATAAGGACATTGCGGTGGTATTAAATCTGGCCGTCAAGACTGTGGAATTTCATAAGACCCGGGTCATGCAAATATTGGGACTCAAGACCGCGTCTGAACTC
>JBDSHB010000322.1:0-5739 GCA_039918695.1 Nitrospirales bacterium
GTTCTCCGTGGTGGCGGTGGCCGAGTCAACTATAATCCGGAAGATATTTCTGAGGCGGTGCGTTGCTTAACGCATGAAGGCATTCGTCGCCCAATCATGGTTGACTGCTCTCATGGCAATTCAGAAAAGGATCATACGCGTCAGGTTCCCGTGGCTCGATCCGTCGTCGAGCAATTCACCAATGGGCAAAGTGCTATCCTGGGCCTATTAATTGAGAGTAATCTGAAGCCTGGCAATCAAAAATGGGAAGCGGGGAAACCCCTAGAGTGGGGAATTTCAATTACAGATGCCTGTATCGGGTGGGAAGAAACAGAACAACTTCTTGATGATTTGGCTGAAGCAATGGATAAGTCTCCTAAAAGTAAGAGTTTGACTTCTTAACCCATTTGATGCTCCTTAACGGACATCAAGGGTCTTCTCATCGTTCCTCTCCGCATCGCCTGACACCTGTCCTCAAATGGTAAAAGTGCCTTTTCTGCTACCCTTTACATATATGGCAAGGCCTTGCATAAAAAGGTAGCAACGCGTTTCACAAGAATTTCAAGATAACAATGCCTTTAATGGCGCCGGCAGTAAACGAGCTAGAGATATGAAAGCCTAAGAATTGGAGGATAAATCCGGAAGGGGTTGAATCTTAGAACTGCTAGCTTCATGAGTGTGGTCATGAGTATGGCAACCTAAATGGTGGCATAAACGTCGATTCCAAAACCCGGCCAGTGCGATCATGGAAGCTCCAGTCACATCAAGAACTATCTCCACACCACCGCCTGACTCAAACAAGAGATGGGCAGCCATTAACACCACGAGCCCGCCAGCAGTCAAAAGAGCAGGACGGCTATCTCGATGCCTAGGATAGGTCGCCAACAATCCAAAACCTGCCAATAAAGCAATCACCCCTAAAAACATCCATTCGGTGGTGTCCGCCCAAAAGGCTCCTAAAATTCCATCAAGACCATCCCACGAATGTGCGGCAATGACGGGAAGGGCAATCAATGCCAAGGGCGTCAACGCGCAGTGCACAGCACACACCAGAGAAGCGATAGAGCCAGCTTTTGAAAGCCTCGGTCCAAGCGTTTTGATCATATTATTGGCATTGTGGACACAATCCCGCGAATTCCAGTGTATGATCATCCACGATAAATTGCGTCTGTTGTTCAATCAATTTTGTGACTTTTTTTAACGGGCATAATAACAAATCCACGATAAGACCACAGATCTGGCAACGAATATGATGGTGATGTTCTCGCCCTTCCTTCAGTTCATACCTTGAGAGACCTTCCTGATGAAGGTCCAATTGGAAAACCAGGCCTAGTTCTTTCAGCACATGCATGGTTCGGTACACGGTCACTAAATCAATTGCCACTTTTTCCTCTTGCAATTGATCAAAAATTTCGTTGGCACTAACTGGTTGGCGAGTTCTTTGCAATAACGCCAATACGGCTTGGCGAGTACGGGTCATGCGTCGCCCTGTGGCTCGCAGGTCTTTTTTGATGTTAGGTTCCAATTTTAACAAAAGATTTAAACCCTTATGGGTGATTCCTTGTTGCAAGTTCATTGCAAATACCATATCAGCAAATGATTGTCAATTACGAGGCGGAATTTCATGAACGCCGCTTCATTGAGAAGGATTCTAGATGTCCCAAAAAATACAAAAAGAATAATATTTAGGAACCACGCCCACACGAATTGTTATTAAATTTCGAAAATCTGAGGGGAAAAACTGGAAGACGTATCAGGCGGGAACATTACAAAAAGTCAAACACACTCAGCTCAACTAAAGTCAGGATGGTCAATAGCAGAAAAGAGAATTATTCCAGCAGCAAGTCGGCACGTCGATTAAATTGATGACATTGATGTTCATCATCGATCTCACACAGAACCAAGGTATTACCAAAAGAAACCACATCTAGACGTTTGCGTGAAATTCCTAGATTAGCTAGATATTCTTTGACAGCCTTTGCTCGTCGAACCCCAAGAATCATGTTATAACTTTCTGCCCCACGGACATCGGTATGCCCTTCAATAGTGAGTTCATAATTCGGAAAGCGATTCATCCAACTGGCCGTGGCATCCAGACGATCTTGAACTTCTGACGAAATCTCCCAACTATCGAACGGAAAGTATACAGTGGGGAATGGATCTATTATGCTTTTTTCCTGAGATATTCCGTTCTTCGGTGCTTGAGGAATGTTCATCCGTTGGGAAAGAGTCGAGGAGCCTTGAAGTTCCGATATCGAAAGAGAGGTCAGGGTGGCCGCAGGAGGCCCTGAAGGCAAGGCATCAGAAGTCTGATGATTCATCGAAAACGATTCACACCCCCATGTCGCACACACCATAAGGATCACAAGAAATCGTACAAACATATCTACACTCCCTTCTTTTTCCCATTTTTTCGGTAAGGCACCTCCTAGACTTAAGATTTAAAGAAGATGGTAATATTTCAATCGGACTGTTTGCCCCCATTTACGAGAAATTTGAGCAGGAAAAGCTGCTTTCACACCCTCGAAAGATTTCACAAAATTTTTTCCAAATTAGCGGCTAATAAAATTAAAAATTGGTTTCAATATACAGTGGAGAAGAGCACAAGGAAGGTAAAATCCCAGGTAGCAGAGGGTTAAGATATGGTAGGAAATTTCTGCCTATGGATGATGCAACAAGTCATGTTTTAATTGGGTCGATACAAACACCTGATTCAGAGTTGAAAGACCATCAAACACATTGGTGTCTAACAACTGAAGAGATCCGATAACCGCCATCCCGATTAAACTTAAAAGTAAGGAATATTCAATCGCTGCCGTCCCCTGCTCTTTGGTAAAAAAATTACTCATTCTCCCAATCTCCTTCTGAAACCACTTTTTGTTCTGGAGGCTTTGCTGTACACAACCATAATGCAAATGGTAAACCGAACTCCCAGGACGCCTCGTTTTCATCACTTCCGCTTGCTTGCCTGAATTCTCTTCCCCTACCTAATCCTTACGAGGAAGAGGCTAAAGCAGCCGTACTTTACCCAGTTGACAAACACCTCGACATATCCTGGAAAGACACAGGTAAGTCCACCAACATCTAAATAGAAGTTCCTAATAGTCAATAGAACAGGTACGGAAATTGTCAGCGAATATGACACATTTGAAATGAATACCCAAAAAGATCTAACAGATTATGGGCTTTTAAAATTAGAGTAGAGTAGGGTAGGTCAGGATAAGGAGGTATTGTTGATGATCCGTCAGAACAATCCAAAATTCTAAGATAATCCCTGACCCAATAGTACCGAGTTTTCGCTATCCCCTTCTTGAATAGGACGATACCTCATGGGCTCACCGACTCGTTGTGGTAGGGGTATCTGCAACCCACGTAAGCAGCCAATTGCGATGAGTTCTAATGGTCTCGCCAAGATTTCGTAGCTGATCAAAAGTTTCCACCCCAAGAAGCCGTTTTCAGAGAGATCCTCCGAGCTTGCCTTCCTCCCCTGCACGGTAGCAAAACCCGAGATACTTGCTTTGTGAGCCACAACAGAAGATCATTAATTCTCCTCCAACCCCTTCAGGCCTTGTCATTGCGGAAAATGAAAAGAAATACGTAAAATTCAAGAATAAAAAACACACCCAATGTTGTTGTTTGAATTGCACTTATATGGAAACAACTAACTTCACGACGGAAGCATCAGGAGGAGAAAAGAAATTCACTCATGAATCCGAGGTTTCGTCTGGGGATATCCCTCTATCATGTTCACAGAAGGAGGATGCCATGTTAGTTCAAGAAGTCATGTCTACTGGAGTCGTAACCGCGTTCCCAACAGATTCAGTGCGATCGGTAGTCATTAAAATGCTCAGCCGCCATTACGGAGCAGTGCCTGTCATTGACGAGCATCTAAACTTGATCGGACTCGTCGCCCTTCGGGATGTGATGCTTCCCCTCTTCCCCAATTTTGGGGATTATATACATGACAATGTTCATAGCCGCGATTTCACGGAAATGGAGGAAGGATACCCGGACATCCTTCGGAAAAAAATTGAATCAATTATGAGCAAAAATCCTCTTACCGTATCCCCAAATACCCCCATTTTAGAAGCCGCCTCCTTCATGGGGAGAAAACATTTTCGTCGTATCCCGGTTGCGGAAAATGGGAAGCTTCTGGGAATGATCAGCATTGGAGATATTAACCGTGGCCTGTTTTTCCAAAGGGGATTTCTGGCCCAGTAATCTGAATCAATCGTCAACCAACTTCGATTATTGGCTAGGACTGCATCCCAACTCATTCGAGTAAGAATGGAAACATTCACGTGGCAGAAGAATAAATCAAAGAAACAATCACGTGGCTTAAAGAGGATAAGAGCGAGGCGATTCAACTTGAAGCGTTTGCGCAATATCGCGCATTAACAAAGGCTTGAACAAATAAGCTCGAAGACCTATCGCAAAGGCTTTTTCTTAATTCATCGTGTAGCTAAATCCTAAACACAAAATAGCAGAGAATCCTGGACATTTGCACATGACTTGATGAGCCAGCAATTCTCCCGTCATCCCCGACATGGTTTAATCCGGCACAATCACATCAAATTAATCAGGATACTTCTTGAAAGCTTGCAGCGCTTCAGGACCACTGGTAAATTGGTTTCTAACCATCTGGGGGAAACTGGGCGCCACTCGTCCAGCACTTATATGGGACGGGAATGATTTACTGAGTGCGGAAGTGAATACGGAGTGAGACTTCACCATCGATTGGTTCATCTCCATTCATTTGAGGTAAGAACGTCCATTGTTTGAGAGCGGCCAATGAGGATTGAGTGAGTTCTCGATGCGTGGCAGGTTGAAGGATCACGACCGTCACCTCGGAAGATTTACTAACCAAAATTCGAGCTTTGAGCCAATCATCTAGGACCTCCCCATCTAAGGTAGATGGAACTGTCGGCCAGGGTGTCCGTTGAGGGACCGGTCCTATTTGTTGATCTTTGTTTAGTCGCAATCCATGAACATGAACAGCAGGAAGAGTCTCAACCTCAAGATCATTCTCGTGATCAGAATGATGAGTAGCCAAATCGGATTCAGCCGAATATGATGACCATGGAATACCCACCAGCCAGAGAATGGACAAGGAGAAGACAAGAATTCGCGAACCACTCATAAGAATTATCCACCAAAAAAGAATTGCCCACGAAAGAAAAAAGAACGGGGCATATTAGCATGTGCGACACCAAGCCCAATACTCCCCTCTCCATCATTTAAAAACACGTGTTGATCGAGCAGATTAATGACGTCAAACCCTAGTAAAAGTTTGTACTTATCCCATAGTGGAAGCAGATGCTCAATGGAAAGATTATACGTTGTATACGACGGGCTGTGAGTCGCGTTTGTTTTCTCCCCAGGATTCGATGACCGGAGACCTGACCCGAATAACATTTGCCCGGTAATAGTCGTATAGGAAAAGGGGCGATACGTGAGCACAGCAGAACTGGTGACCAGTTGCATATGGTCACAATACACTCCACTATTGGAATTGATATCATCAATTTCATTCTGCTCTAACAACATATAACCCGATTGGAGTTTTTTCCCCCGGCACTGACCCCATGCAACATTACCACGCCCATACAGATTATTTAAAAATTTGGCCTTCACAGCCAGGTCGATTCCCCGCTGCCACCCTCGCTTAAACGCAAAATAATTTAGAAGCGGGGTAGTCCCGAATTGTCCGGCATCTGATAGATTTTTATTCAATTTATAATACCCGGTTAATTCTATTGA
>JBDSHB010000323.1:0-3360 GCA_039918695.1 Nitrospirales bacterium
GACGATCCGACAGCTTGCGAACCAGTTGGAACCGAGCGACGAATTTTTCACCAGCACGGAAGGATACGAAAACTTCCAAAACAGCATGATTTTCAATCCCCTCTTCGCTTGTCGAGACAATAAGTATATCAACGAGGGAAATGGATATTTTGAATTACTGAAACTCATCGAAATGCGTCCAAAAAGATTGATGATGCTTGATGGACGAAGCTTTCATTCTCAGTATATCTAATCCGGCCACTACAACCAGGCCTTTCGGGTAAATCAAATTCTGTACCTCAGTCAAAAGAAAAAATGCCCTGATTCCTTAATAACTACCCCTCCCTGTCCTCCGTCGCTTCTTCGGTTTTTGCAGATTTCTCCCTCCCCTTTGTCAAAACTTGAACATACATCAGAACATCATAGGGTTGTTCGTAGGGCCCTGGTTTACAGAGAGTGAGAGAATATTCATCCCCTCCTCAACGGTATAAAAATGGAACGTGAGGATTGTTTATGTTTGGAAGGGCGAATACATTGATGCCCTGGTCAGATTATTTCTGTCCCGTTCCCTGCAAATACGTTTCTTCCTGGTAACCTTTTACCACCAGGAGAAACAGGCAGGCCACAAGAAACATGACGCCCGCAAAAAACCAATAGTAGGCGGGGCCGGTCAACGCAACAGTCCCATCTGTATTCTGAATCCAAAAATTCACAAAGGCGGTAAACCCGTTCCCTAAGGACACTGATAGCAAAAACAATCCCATCATAAGAGATTTGAGTTTGAGGGGAGCCTGGGTATACGAAAACTCAAGACAAGTAATAGATACCATGACCTCTGCAGCTGTGATCACCACGAAGGCCAATAACTGCCAGCCAATCGCCGGCTCCATCCCCAATTCAATCTGTTGCTCAATATAGGCTGAGATCAGAAATGCCCCAACCGCCATAAAAAGGCCCATGGCCATTTTTCGCAATGATGTGAGGAGGACCATTCTATTCAAAACCGGATAGACCACATAGGTAAACAAAGGAATAAACACCATGATCAAGACCGGATTCACTGCCTGAATTTGCGAAGGCAGCCATTCAACACCCATCCACACACGGTTCATGTGTTGAGCCTGGAGAACCCATGCTGAAGCCGTTTGGTCATAGAGAGACCAAAAAAATGCGACAAACACATAAATCCCCGCCAACTTTCCAATCGCACGCCAGGCCTGTGGACTGGAAAGCGCTTGAAGCACACCGGACCGGTCAGGTGGAATATGGACATAGTGGGTCCGGCCAGACCAAAAAATTATGGTCGCCACAAACATCAAGATGCCAGGCACCCCAAATGCCATGCCCGGGCCATAATGCTCCAAAAGCCATGGGGTGAGCATCACAGATCCAAAAGCTCCGACGTTGATGGCGAAGTAAAACCAGGCAAAGGCCTTGGTTAAAAGATGCGCATTGGCAAAACTAAACTGATCCCCCAAATTCGCTGACACACAGGGCTTAATGCCCCCGGAGCCGATCGCAATTAAAATCAATCCAACAAGTAAGCCGAATCGGGTGTGATCCAAAGCCAATACGACGTGACCGCCACAATACACCAGAGAAAGAAGAATAATCGTTTTATATTTCCCCCAAAAGGCATCGGCCAAGATCGCCCCCAAAAAAGGGAAAAAGTACACGGCCGAGGCAAACAGATGGAAATAACTTTTCGCTTCTGCCTCGCCCATGGGATCCAAGCTTCCCTGGGCATCCAGTAACATCCCGGTCATAAACACGATCAGAATGGAACGCATGCCATAGTAACTAAATCGCTCAGCGCCTTCATTGACAACTAAATGCAGGACTCCCGATGGCATGGAAGCCGTCGCCAATGGCTCAGTTCGAAATTCGGATTTGTTCATGAACAAACTTCCATTTGTAAGAAGTGGACAAGTCTTTAAAATTGGTATAGATCCTATCCGGTGAGAACCGCTGTGCCGGTTCGATAAGTGAACTTCGGTACCCACCGGGATGTCATTGTATTATGCCGACCCTTTTTCCGCCATTGCCAGGCATGATCCTTTTGGCGAGTTTTTCAGGGCTAAGCATGGTGCTTCCCAACCCGGTACAGGCCGAGGATTCATCGGTAACAACCCTTGATACGATGATTGTCACCGGCTCAGCCCAACCAACCCAACCCCACCAATCGACTCAGAGCGTGACAATCCTCAACGCTGAACAATTTGCTCCCCTTCAGCCCAATCGAGTATCCACCATGCTCCAACAAGTCCCAGGACTTCATACCGATGAAATGAGCGGGAGAAGTGGAATCAGCTCCCTATATCTTCGAGGGGCCGATCCCAACTTCACCTTGATTATGCTTGATGGTATCCCCATGAATGACTCAACAAACCAACGAGGCGGATCAGTTGATCTTTCCACAATTCCCATTGATCGAATCGATCGAGTAGAAATTGTTCGAGGGCCTCTCTCCGCATTTTATGGGTCTGAAGCCATGGCGGGCGCAATCAATTTCATTACCAAATCTGCTTCAACGGCTCCCTCTCTTCGCCTACTGGGCGAAGGCGGTCGTTTCGATTATTCCAAAGGGCTTGTTCAAACCGGAGGATCTGTTGGACCGTTGTCCACCAATATTTCCCTATCCCATACCCAAAATGGAGAGCAAATTGAGAAAGATTTATTTTCAATGGATTCGGCTGGATGGAATTTTTCCTTACAGACAGATTCCAACGTTGACATGCACCTAAAGGGGCAATATACGGACTCAACGGTCCGGAGTTTTCCAGAAGGCAGCGGTGGTTCGGAATTCGCTTTGCTCCGGGAAACCGAACGACGAAAGACACATGAACTCTTGACCGGGGTATCCGCCTCTTTTTCCATTCCTTCGGGTTGGCACCATCAGGTATTTCTGAGTGTGACTCGGAGGCTTCAAGACGTTTCCAATCCAGGAATTCTTGCGACTCCAACTCTCTTTGCCCTGCCACCGGCTGACTTTGAAACCCTCTATACCCGTGTTCAAACACGTATGACGACAACCTGGACGATCAGCCCACAATGGAAATTCTCACTTGGTGAACAGTTGACTCATGAACGCGGAAAACGGAACGGGACGCAAGACTTGAGTTCCTTCGGAGGCCCATCTGACCAACCAGATGACTTTGCCATTCGGCGAACACTCGGGGGAACCTTTGCCGAACTGACGTCAGTCTGGTGGCACAAGCTGACCGTGAATTCAGGTATTCGTGCTGATATCTCGCAAGGATTTCAGCCGAAGGTTAGTCCCAGGATTGGGGCGAGTTATCAACTGTTACCCTCAATCCAGGTTCGTGCTGGCTATGGAAAAGGATTCAAATTGCCCAGCTTATCCAGCTTAGGAGACCCCTT
>JBDSHB010000324.1:0-2744 GCA_039918695.1 Nitrospirales bacterium
TCAACAATTTTCTTGTGTTATCGATCAGCACGGATTTCGCAATACTACATCCTTAGACCAAGCTGAAATTTTTACACTTGGAGATTCCTTTACCTTCGGATGGGCCGTTGATTCAGCACGCTCCTGGGTTGGAATTCTTGAACATGCCATACATCGCCCGATTTACAATCTGGGAATACTTGATTCCTCGCCAAAACAGGAACTCGAACTACTGAAATACATGTTCAGAAGGTCGGGCAACTCTATGAAAATCCAAACACTGCTTTGGATGATTTACGAGGGAAACGATCTTGAAGATACCTATGGAGAAAATCGTCTGCCTAAGCCCAATAGTCCCAGTCATATGGATCAATTGATGGAGGGAACCGTCCTTCAAAGTTTGCACGAAATTCCCTTTCTCATCAAAGAGCAAGCGATGATCACGAAAATACGAGATGAAGGCATTGTGTTTCGGCTTCCACGCTTGCAAGAAAATCGTTCCAACCCAAACCTCATTGACGGTATAAGATCGTGGTTTCCTCTCTACCAGTCTACTGTTCTTGGACCGCGCTTGTTTGTTCCCAAATACATGGAAAGGGCAGGAAAACCATTCTCTTATGTTTTAAATCACCCCAATAGACCACGGTTGGATCAAGTTTTTGAGGAAATGGCACAGCTGGCACAAGAATTTTCTTTCAAGGTTATTGTGGTCATTGCTCCCACCGATGTAAGACTTCATGGGCGGTTTTATGAAAATTTCCCACCAATTTCCGACAAGCCTCATTTTATCGATTACGTTGCAACATTGTCTGAGCAAAAGGGTTTCAGGACTCTCAACCTGCTCCCATTTCTCACGGCCTATGGAGATAAGGAACTCTTATATCTCAGAGACGATGATCATTGGAACAAAAAGGGCCATGCCGTTGCTGCAGACATCATATTCCGGGAAGTATTTCAGCAGGGAGCTGGAAAAGGAGAATCGTGACGGCTTTTTCTTGGAAATGGAAAGATAGACTGAACAAGAAGACGTGAATGAACTTGAAAGGGTCCCGGCGTGATACGAGAGGCTAAGTCACGAGAACGCAGGGCAATAACACCGAGTCCAAGGAAACTGAATGCCAGGGGTTCTCGTTCGATTAGACCGTGTCCTTTTCTGATTGGGGTGGCGCGAGTCGAACCACCACCCGATTCCCATCGATTCGTACGACTTTCAGAGGTTGACCGGCATCAATAAATGTTCCATCGGATACCACATCCACTCGTTCTCCATCAAAGCGGGCAATACCGGAAGGGTGCAGATCTGAAACTGCTAATCCCTGTTTTCCCAACCAACGATGATCTTCTGCCGGGCTCGATTCGTAGCCATCTTGAGCCTGAAGGTTGGTTTCCAGGATCAGGCGTTTTCCGAATGGAAGGCGTGGAAAATAACGGACCAAAATGAGGGTGGCAATGATGGCCACCAGGATTGAGAGGGCCACTTGACCGAGCGCGGACAGCATGGAATCCCAGGAGGCTCCGGTCCCGATAAGGCTCAGTCCAAGTCCTCCCATAAGTGCCAAAATTCCTAAAATTCCTGCCATTCCAAATCCGGGAATGACAAAAATCTCCAGCCCGACCAAAATCAGACCAAGTCCGACTAGTAGGAATTCTTCCAATCCTGCTAATTGAACAAGCGCATGCCCCCAAAAAAACAGGGCAAGGCACATAAGCCCAAGGGCGCCAGGTACCCCGAATCCGGGTACCCGCATTTCCAACATAATTCCGAGAATGCCGACCGTCATCAACAACGAGCTGACCACGGGATGGGTGAGGAACCGCACCAGTGACTCCGCCCACGTTTCCGATGCGTATAAAATCTCGGCATCAGCGAGGTCCATTGACTGTAGCACAGCCTCCAGCGAATTGGCTTGAAAGTCGGCGATGTTGACCTGTAACGCTTCTTTGGTGGTGAGCGTCAGCAATTTGCTTTTTTCAATGAGGTCGGGAATTTCAACATCTGCATCCACCATTGCTTCGGCGATGAGCGGGGGGCGATTCCGTTGTTCAGCGGTAGCCCGAAATTCCTTCCGCATGTAGGACACCGTCTTCTCTGCGACCGGTTGGGCCGGGGTGCCGGGAAGACCGATCTGCACCGGCGTGGCGGCACCGATCGTACTGCCCTCGGCCATCACGATTTTTCCCGAGGCCAGGCTAATGAGCGCGCCGGCGGAGATGGCTCGTTTATTAATGAACGCGACGGTGGGAATTTTAGATTCCAGGAGGGCATCCCGAATCAGCACGGCGGCATCGACCCGACCGCCAAAGGTATTAATCACTAATATGACGGCTTTGGCTCCGGTGGACTCGGCTTCGTCTAATACCCGTTGCACAAATGGCGCGAGTCCCAGATCGATGACCCCCTCAATGGGAGCCACAAACACGACGGGCTTTTGCGTGTCGGCCTGGCTTACACCGAATACAATGAAGACAGACAAATAAATCGCCAGCGCGGATAGCAAATGGTGTAATCGTGTTTGTGCAGGCATTATTCAGTATTCTCTTAATCTATCCTACCTTGTTTGGCGGGAATCAAGCGATGGCATGTCTAGGGGGCGCTTGAGTCGGCGGAATTTGGACTTTGGCTCATTGGACATCTCTGACCTTATCGAGTCATTAAAATCCAATGTGGATGAGTATTAGTGAAGAGTACTATGAGCCTTCACATCCTTATAGGAGTGGCAGATTATGGAAAGGAGGTCGAACGTTCGAGAGGAAGGAAGGAAAAG
>JBDSHB010000325.1:0-8718 GCA_039918695.1 Nitrospirales bacterium
CAATGGCCCCGTTTAAATCAACGGCCATCAGGGTGCCGACTCAGGCAACGAGAGGGAACGTCCTGTTAAAACCAGCGGTGATGACTCCAGTGGTTGCCCGCCCGGCTTATTCCCAATCCATAGTGAATCTACAAGCGTCGGCGTATATCCGGTTGCCGACTACGCCCGTGCGGAGGCCGGCGCCACGTCCTGCAACGCCTCCATCCGCCCCAACAACTGTTCCTGAGAAGAACATTTATATATTGGCGTTCATTTGTAAGCCGTTGCCGAAATGTCCAGATCCCGACATGGCCTTACAGTGGTGACTCGGAAAAGGAAAAGAGCCGTACCGTGAAACCATTTTTGGGATTTTCAATATATGGGAGGTAATGATGGGGGTATTACTTGGGGAAGAAAAACTCCTTTCCTGGATACAAAAAGAAGTCGAACTGAAAAGTTCAGTAAAAAAATGGACACGAGGTATGGCCGTCAGGCGTGTCCAGGAATGGCTGCAGTTTCATGGATTCGGGCTGGTGATAGATGAAGATTTTGGTGGAGTGACGAAAAAAAAGGTTCAACAATTTCAAGAAGATCGCGGGCTGGGAACCAGTGGCATGGTGAATGCGGCCACATTTCAGGAACTGGTTGCACCACTTGTACAGGTGCTGACTCCCATCAGTGCTGCAAACCACACGTTTCCGACTATGGTCATCGAGTATGCCCAAGCCCATTTGGCGCAGCATCCTCTTGAAGTCGGTGGACAAAATCGTGGGCGGTGGGTGCGTGTGTATATGAAAGGCCATGATGGGGCTGAATTTCCATGGTGTGCCGGGTTCGTCACATTTATTCTGAAGCAGGCCGCTGAAACGCTCGAAATCACAATGCCTATTCAAGGTTCTACGTCATGTGATTCCCTGGCCGCCAAGGGAAAGAAGCCGGACTTTTTATGAAAGAGTCGACTTTGACTGGAGTAAATGCCTCGATAGATCATTTGGCTAGGGCAAGCGTTTTCTTAGTGAGAAGAAGCAGTACGGATTGGACCCATACGGGATTGGCGACGGCCTTTAATCGTGATGCCTTTGAAACGATAGAGGGAAATACTAATGATGAAGGAAGTCGAGAGGGCTACGAAGTCTGTTCCAGATCACGTGGATATAAAAAAAGGATTTTATTCTTCTGTAAATACTCATCGCCTCCCCGGAATTATTCCGGTTTTTTCTTTGGGATTTTTTTGAGTGTTGAGTCCTATTGTAGGGGGCCGTTGAATAATTGCCATATTTCCGTTGTTGATTTCTATGTTGGAACTGGTAAGCAATACTCAAAATATAGGGGAGTGTTCAAAAAGGCGCGTCCAGTCCTGTCCTGAGGCCACTCGAAGGGAAGGCCGCAGCTACTTGGACGGGCGGAGCATACGAAGGAGTAGGTGAGCACCGCCAAGGGGCGACCTGCCTGCGCGAAGCCGCTCCGGCCGCTTGCGCGCCGAAGCTGGCTTCAGCGGCGAGCGCGAAGGCAGGGAACGCCGCTGGCGGCATTTTTCAAGATTCCTATTGTTGAGCGTCGGCAGGCGGGGCTACGACTGCGGGATGTGGGATGACGTGAATAACCTCACCGGAATTCGCCTCGACATAGACGTCCGTGCCTTGATTGGCATCATCGCCAAGGGTCATTCGATAATCGGAATAGTCCTCCCGACCGCCATGAGAAAATTTGGTGGAATTGGGAAATCCGCAGAGTATGTTTTTCGCGACGTTGATCGCCTCTTGCATGGAAATAATGCCGATAGGTTTGGTCATAGTTCACCTCAATCCAATCGTGTTACACGATTCCGATTTTGTTGCCGTTTTATAATAAGGCTTACAGATCGCATAAGGCGTGCCAAATAAATACGGCTTTCGTCATTCGTGGGTATTGCAAAGGGGCAATTGAATTCAATTAAAAATTTCATCAAATCTCATGACAGTGATTAATGCTGAGTAATTTCCCTCTTATCTTCGATTCCTGATAGAGGAATTCCTTAATTCTGGAGTCAAAGACAAATTAATCCAACGCACGACAACTTATCTTATTTTGAAATTGACTGTGTGGTTTCCGCAACATACATAGAATGGCAATCCATTCATGAAGGATTTCAGACGAAGGGGCGTCCGTTGGAAATTCGGGGGAGTTTCTGTGTTGAAAAGAAGAGGTGAGCAAGTTCGAAAAAAATCAGGACGACAAACTGCCCGGACCTCGAGGTGACCTTTAAGGAAGCCTGAAAGTTAGAAGCGAATGCGGAGGTCGGCAACGAGAGGAAGATGATCCGAGGCGACGAGGGAATCTCGCGTTTTGGGAAGATGCACATGGGTCACGTCGATCTGGCCTTCATAAAAAATATGGTCGAGATGCAACAGGGGCAGAAATCCCGGATAGGTCCGGCGTCGTTTGACAAAGGGGCGAATGTCCAGGCTCTGAAATCGAGGGGTCAGGATATCGGTGGTGACACCACGCCCCCATTCGTTGAAATCACCCAGAATAATTTTCGGACCGGCCCCTTGATGCTGGTCCAGAATCATGGCCAGGCGTTCCGCTTGATATTTTCGTTCCCTCAATCCGGTGCCCATATGCACGTTGTAGACATGTAAGGTCTGATTGCCCAGCCGGAGATCAGCACGTTGACAACATCGACCGCGCCGGGTTCTCCAGGTCAGATCATGTTGCGAATCATCTACAATCGGGAACCGGCTCAGAATCATGTTTCCAAAAGGATATCCGTGACGAAGTCTGGCAGATGCCATCACCCATCCCATACCCATCAACGCACCAAGAAGTTCGTCCTGTCCCCGGCCCTTTGGGCCAAGCCCCAGGACTTCCTGTAGAGCAATGACATCTGGATGCAGGGCCGACAGGACCTCCGCGATCCGTCTGGGCATGATCCGACGATCCATCCCGCAACACCGGTGAATGTTATAGGTCACGATCCGAATATCGAGGGAAGTCGGTGGTTGGGGAATCTGTTGAAGTACCCTGGCCATAAGTGAATGGAAAATCCTTTTAAATCACGAAGCTATCATTGCTATATAGACCATATCATGACGAGAAAAAATGTGAGGCATAAAAAAATGGCCCATTATCCTGATTGGCAAAATGCAGACCAGAATAGAAAAATGCCGTCCACAAATTTTGTGGATAACCTGGTGGCTACCGGCAACAAGAGAGATATTTAAGAAGGATTGATAGAGAAATGAGCGAATTGGCTAATTTTTAGGCATTGTATGGAGTTTATTTTTCAATACCAAATATAGTGGTGTGAATTTTTTGGCGTAGTCGTAAAGGTAGATTGTTGATTTTATCTTGACTTTTTTGATTCAGTTGATCCTTTGGAGTTTCATGAAAAACCTCGTAATGATCCTCTAAAAATAGTTTATCCACAGAATGGAGTTTGCCTTGTTGATAATCAACTAAATGAGAATGGTTTTGTCAGCTCCTGTAGGGTCTTTTCGTCTGGCCAATGACTTTTCGCTTGTGTTCATCAGGCATTGCTCAGCCATTGAAATGTTTCACGGGCAACCCACGACTCTTCGTCGGTTCCAATCACGAGTAATTGAATCGGGGAACCTTTGCTATGAATGGAAATGGTCTCTCCTGGTTGCACATCGGAGACCTCGAGATTTCGAGGGCAATCCAGTGAGAGGCCGCACCAGTCCATTTCCTGGCAGATTCGAGCGCGAATGTCAGGAGCCCGTTCGCCAATGCCGCCGCCAAAAATAACCGCATCGGCTCCACCCAAGGTAGCCAGGTAGGCTCCCAGATATTTTCGTGCCCGATGACAGAACACCTCAATGGCGAGAGTGGCCCGAGGATCTTGTTGTTCGTGGACGGCCTTCAAGAGTTGGCGCATGTCGGAAGTCTGGCCGGACAAGCCTAACAGGCCGGATTGCGTATTTAACTGATGGTCGATCTCTTCAAGCGAAAGCTGTTCATGCTCAGCGACGTATCCGATAATGGCCGGGTCGAGATCTCCACATCGTGTGCCCATCACCAAGCCTTCTAATGGCGTGAACCCCATTGAAGTGTCGACCACGTCCCCATTCTTAATGGCGGTGACCGAGCAGCCTTGCCCCAATTGAAAGGTAATAAGCCGGATTTCCTCCAACGATCGACCGGAATAGCGGGCATAGCTGTGAGCCAGAGAGGCATGGGCAATTCCATGAAAGCCAAAGCGCTCAATGCCCTGCCGCGTGGCCCACTCCCGGGGAATCGCATAGGTGCGGGCATGTTCGGGAAGCGTGCGATGAAAGCTCGTGTCGAACACCGCGACGATGGGTATCTGTGGACCCAGTAGAGCACGAATCTGATAAATGCCTTCCAAACATGGTGGATTATGGAGGGGGGCCAATGGGCTTAATTCTTCAATTTGGCCCAAGACGGTCTCATCGATCAGCACGGATTGGGTAAACCGGTGGCCACCATGCACGACGCGAACGCCTACCGCTTCAATAGCGAGCCCTCGTTCTCCTAATGTGTCTCCCTCTTGCGTATGGAGGCATTCAAGACTTTCCCAAACCCACTTCACCGCCTGCCCATGATTCATGATGTCCTTCCGGACAGATGTGGAGGAAGCCCGTTGCGGAGGACTCATCTTCAGGGTCGCCTCTTTCCCGATACCCGTGATGATGCCCTGCAGCAAAGTTGTGGGATCGGTGTCGGCCCCGACTGATGAAGATGGGTAGTCCACCAGCCGGAACTTCAGAGAGGAACTGCCGCTGTTTAGAATGAGGATTTGCATATAGGGGCTACAGAATGATTCCCGGAATGAGCGGAGAATACCCTAGCACAGGTGGGGAAACAGGAGAAGAGAGAGGCATCAACAGGCGGTCATCCTGAGCACGTGCGGTCTATCAATTCACCGTATGATTTACCCGTCGCTCGAGCGGAAACTTTCGTTCCCGCCAGGCATCGAGACCGCCTTCCAGGGGACGAACGCGATGGACGCCTTTTTTCTTTAACAGAAATGCGGTGCGGGCGCTCGACACTTCGTTCGGGCAGGTACAGTAGAGAATAATATCCCGGTCTCGCGGAATTTCGTGGTGGCGATGTTCGATGTCTTCCATCAGAAAATTCAAGGCTCCGGGAATCGTCTCGGCATCCAATTCCAGGCCGAGTGCATGCCGGACGTCTAGCACCGTAATGGACGCTCCGGTATCCATAAGCTGTTTCAGCTCGTCTACGGTGATCTTCGCCATCCGGAGATCTCTCAGAAATTGTTGCCGACGAAAGAACTTGTACCCGATGAATCCGGCCAGGCCAATTCCGATGATTCCAATGACCCATCCTCCGGCTTGGTGGACGAGCAACGCGAGTTGTTCGAGTTGATTGCTGAAGAGCGCCCCGACTCCAGCGCACAGTCCCACCCAAATGAGCGCCCCGAGGGAATCGTACAAGAGAAACGTCGCAGGACTCATGCCCACCATTCCCGCCATTGGGGGCGCTACTGTGCTCAGTCCCGGTATGAACTTGGCTACGAGTAGCGTACGCGGTCCATTCCGCTGAAAGAGACTCTGCGTATCCCTCACGCAGGAATCCGGCTCGAGGGACATCCGACACAAGAAGCCCAACACTCTTCCGCCCTTCACTCGGCCCAGATAGTACCAGGCAAGGTCCGGAAGCAGCGACGCGGCAACAGGAACCAGCAGCGCGGTCGCCACGTTCATCTGGCCGGCCCCTACCAATGCGCCTGCGGCGATCAAGAGCGGCATGGCGGGAATTGGGAGACCGACCTGCTCGGCAAACACGACCCAGAATAAGACCAGGGCCCCATTATCAATAAGAAACTGAAAGGCATTCATGCGGCGATCCTGTTCATGTTATGTGCGATGAAGCGTGTGAATCAGGAGAGTATAGGAGTAGGGGATCGAGAGCGAAAAAGCGGTTGAGCGAGGCCAGATTTTGAGGATTTTGCTGGCCCATAGTGGGACTATGGTCCAAGAAAGCGGCGAAATATGGACCGCTTAGACACTTTTGCAGCCGATTCATCTTAAGTCCGACAGGCTCCTAGGATGGCAGCCGATAGAGAGGCAAGAGAGAGATTGGTGTGACAATTTTTGTGACTCGCTAGACGGTTTGGGGTTTTAAAAATTTCTGGCTAAGCGTAACGCCACATTCTTCTGAATGCACTCATCATGATCATCTTTTTTCTTTTAAGGAAGGTCATTGCGGTTTTCGTCTAAAGGACCGATGGCACTATCGAAGAGACGGAAGGTCCAAAATGGTATGGAAGGGGACCAGTGGGTTCGGATGGGAATTTAGGGAAGGAAGCGGCCGGCCAACTGTGATAACGTGCGATGCATCCGGCAGGCATCAATGGAACGAAACGAGCCTATTGGCGACCCCCGTTGATGCAAAAGTTAGACATTGGCCGTTCGAAGCTCCGTCTGAGCCCCACGCAAGACAAATAGGGCTGACCGAAGAAAAAGCCCCGCGAGTCCAAAGCCCACGAGAATATCAGGCCAGCCTGAACTGGTGAGCCATACCCCTACGGCGGCACACAGCACCGAGACATTCGCAATAATGTCATTGCGGGAACATAACCACACCGAACTCATATTGATGTCATCGGCCCGATGCCGCCAAAGCAATAGAAGGCAAAGGCTATTTGCCGCAAGCGCAAGTAGGCCAATAGCGCCAATGGCCTCGAATACTGGAACCAGCGGAAAAACCATCTTGTAAACCGCCTGCCCGAAAACGAATAAACCGAAGGCCGCCATGATCCCGCCTTTGAGGAGAGCTGCCTTGGCTTTCATTCTAGCGCCTCGCGCCACGACGTAAATGCTGAAGCCGTAGACCAGCGCATCACCCAACATATCCAGCGAATCCGCTATCAAGGAAATTGAACCAGCGAGTAATCCTGCGGTAAGTTCTATAAAGAACATGACAGCATTAATTGCCAACACGATTTTGAGTATCGAGCTTTGGCGTTCTTGAAGCGCCTCGATCTCAGATGCTTTGTCATTGCAACAATCAGCCATAGATGATCCTGAAAATTCCTCGCTGACTTTCGTATTTATTTTATGAACACCAAAAAAATCTGACTTTGTGTCAGCCGGTTAGGGACTGATCGCAGTCTCTGTCAACTTTTTGCCTATTTCTTTTCTCATCGGGTCTGCATGAGGTACCCCGCACTGTGCTCTAATCAAGGACTTCATCGTCTGATAGATGAGTCGGTAATTTCTGATAAAAAGCTCTCGAATGTCCGGGGCACTAATTTCCGGCACCCTGCGGCCGCGCTCGGCAAGGGATTTCAGTGATTGGGCTGCCTCCTGAGTTTCTCGGACAAGAGCGGCAGCATAAAATCGGGAATCTCTTGTTATAAAATCTGCTGCTTCTTCAAGATCGCTGGTGGCACTTTCAGTCCATCCTATGGTTCGAGCCACTTCGCCATCCTTGCTTCTAATTCCACTTCTGAGATCGTATGACCTTCTGCGACATCTTTTAGCCCACCTTCAATCTTTTGGCGCACGTAAATGTGGTATTGGATGTCCTCCAATGATGCGTCGTCAGGGAGTAATTCAAGAAGGCGTTTAACCTCTTCTTTGGCTGGAAGCATGGAAGAGTCTCCTTATGTCGGTATAATCTTAATGGACAGGGCTTCCGTATATTACTACAACATGTGGGGACATTTCAGATACCAGACTGTGAAATAATATGGGATAGGGATATTTTTGTTGGTGGTAAGTTGCGCATAGCAAGACCAAAACCGAGCAGGTGTGCGAGGTTTCACAGGTCCTTGAGAGTCCCTTTTGCTTTCTCTTGAAGTGCTTCACGCATCAGAAAATCGAGCTTTCCAGCCTCAGAGTCAGCTTCGATCTCCTCGTCCCACCGTTCCCGGTCCTTTTCTGACAGCCACCGGATAAGTTCGGTGAACTCTTCTTGGGGAAGTCTCTCAATTTCCGTTTTGAGTTCGTCTACCTTCGACATGGGTATCCCTCTTAATATGAGGTTGTTTCTTGACCAGGTGTTTGGCCGTGCGCAAGAAGACGGAAGAGCGGATGAGCAGTCGTTTCACGACAAAACGTCTTTCATGATCTCGTCTGCCGTCGCTGATTGGCATCGGCCTTCCGCAAATTCCTTTCGTGCTTTTTTAATCTCAGTCCCAACTATTTTGCGGCTCTGTCCCGCTAACCGGCTGTGAAGGATTCCGATTAAGGTTTCTTGTTCCTCCAAAGATAATTTATCAATGGCTTCCAGCACTTCCCCAAACGGTATCGTCTGTTCCATGGTTTCCTTCATTCAGAAAGTCTTAACTGGCCCATCTCCAAGGGGATGGGCGGTGTGAACGAAGCGGATGTCCGATTCCGACGGCACCATATAGAATATCATCTATTGATCGGTGGACCAACCTGAAATCCCCTGACGCTGATTGACCGCAAGTCGATGCTGGTTGAGTAGATGCACGTTTTGGGGGACGGTCAATTGGATCTGTCCCTTAAGTTGGGGTTCTTTTATAGGGGTGGCATGCGAGAGGCTGAGAACCTTAGGAGGCAAAGCCTCAACAGGCCGTCATCCTGAGCCCCTTCGACTGTGCTCAGGGCAAGCATCGGCGAAGGATCTGTGCCCAGGTGGAATAGCCAGGGCCTAACGAAATATTTCCTGAAACCTATCCTGAGTTTGGTAGTAAAACGTGTGGGCGGGGAAATACATCGCACGTGTGGTCTCCACTCTTATGCCCACGTGATGTTCTGTGTTGCCGGGTTTCGCCCCGGC
>JBDSHB010000326.1:0-3691 GCA_039918695.1 Nitrospirales bacterium
ACCACCCCTCAGATGCCTTCTTGTCCTTCAGCCAACCCCATTTCAAAAACTTCTCTGCCAGCAACGGAGACGATTGAGTCCAAAATCAGGGGTTTTTAGAGGTGCCCATTAGCTAATCGCGCAAAGACAGAACCTTAGTCCGTCTCAATGGACCAGAAATAAAGAAAGCCTCCGAACTTCTTCTTCGAGCGTAAGGGAGACCCGACTGTTGTGTGTGAGATTTTCAATCTAACGCGTTAGGCCCTTCATCGCAACCCCTTCTGACGACGCACCCATCCATTCATCAACCCCAAAATGCCCAATACAGCAGGCAGTCTTAAAATCTTAGGACGAAAAAAGTTAATTACCGCCACCTACAGCGAAATTTGCCAACTCCTTGCCATTCTTTTCGGTTTGGCATGAACCGAGGTTTCCTTGTTCAACAATGCCAAGTATGGTAAGGCCTAACCTTCCCCATTCAATTCTATCGCTCCATGAACCCACTGAAATCCACCACCCTTGTCTTCAACATCTCCTGCGCCCTGGCCTTTCTCTTTCTGCTTTGGGGTGCCTTAGCCCCGAAACATTTAGCGAAAATCACCGGGACATTCCAAGCGGCCCTTCTTGATTCGTTTGGATGGTTATATGTCCTGGCAGCAACCGGTTTTCTTATTTGCGCGTTCTGTCTGATTTTTTCCCGATGGGGTGATATTCCACTTGGGCCCGATGGGGCCAAACCCGAATTCCCTCTCCTCACCTGGTTTGCCATGCTGTTTTGCGCAGGTATGGGCATTGGTCTGGTGTTTTGGGGCGTGGCGGAACCCATATCCCATTTCCATGACCCACCCGTTGACGAAGGAGGAACACCCCAAGCCGCACGCCTGGCGCTGCAATACTCTTTTTTCCATTGGGGCCTACACCCGTGGGGTATCTACACCATGGTGGGCATGGCCCTCGCCTACTTTCAATTTCGAAAAGGCACACCGGGGCTGTTTAGCTGTTGCTGCAAACCGGTTCTTGGCAGGCATGCCACCGGGCCGCTGGGAACCGCGGTAGATGTGATCGCCGTCTTTGCCACGGTCTTCGGCGTAGCCACCTCTCTGGGATTTGGAGCCCTGCAGATCAGCGGAGGATTATCCTATGTCTTTGCCGTGCCTAATACTCTCCCCACTCAACTAACCGTCATCGCCATTGTTACCGTGCTCTTCATGCTCTCCGCTCAAACCGGACTCCAACGAGGCATCAAATACCTCAGTAATCTGAATATGATTCTGACGTTGACTCTTCTGTTGTTCCTCCTATTTCTCGGCCCAACGCATTTCATCATGACGGTGTTTCCCTCGACCTTCGGAAACTACATCCAAAACCTTCCGACGATGAGCCTGAACCTCGCACCCTTCCGAGATTCAACCTGGATTCACAACTGGACCTTGTTTTATTGGGCATGGTGGATCGCCTGGGCGCCTTTTGTGGGAACCTTCATAGCAAGGATTTCCAAAGGCCGGACAGTGCGCCAATTTGTATTGGGCGTATTGCTTGTTCCATCGCTCTTTTGTGCCTTTTGGTTTACGGTCTTTGGAGGAACTGGGATCGCATTGGACCTGTTTCAAAACACGCCCCTGAAAACCATCATGGAAACACAAGGCATCGAGGTTCTGCTCTTTACGGTCTTGGAGCACTATCCGATGGGCACGGTCATGTCGCTCATCGCCATTTTCTTGATCGGCACCTTTTTCATCACCTCAGCGGATTCCGCCACTTTCGTACTTGGGACGCTCACCACCAACGGCAGCCTTAACCGCCCAACCGGATCAAATTCACCTGGGGCATCATTCAGTCTCTGTCGGCCGCGATCCTCCTCTGGTCCGGGGGACTCAAAGGCCTGCAAACCGGCGCCATCCTGGCTGCCTTTCCCTTTGTCTTTGTCATCATCATCCTCATCATCTCTCTCCTCAAATCCTTCCAGGAGGAAACCAGGTAGGCTTGGCGCGACAAAGTGCACAATCTCTCAATAGTTGATTTGGTCCCAAAAAATCGCTATTACTGCTAGTCCTTTCAACCCTACAAAAATATACCTGTCACGGAAATATTAGAGAGGAATCAATGAAGTTAGACTCGCTTCCAACAGAATTTACACCTTACAAGCAGTTAGAGATTGCGACGAATAAACTGGTCGATGGTGTGGCGTTAGTATCAGTCAATGGGTTTATTCCGGTTTTAATTGGAAGAGGTGAAACTCTTGAGATTTGGATGACCATTCCAGCCGATCCACAGGGTAAGGATTGGCGCCCAATCGTGAGTAAAAATACATCTTTGCTTGATGTGATTACCGTCATTGCCAAGGGAAAGGTGATCGGAGTCGCCTTGGCCGACGAGATTGTTCTGGAAGTCAAAGAAATTACCCGGGAAAGCGCCGAAATTACGAAATGTAATCTTCGGCCATTTGGCATTAATGTGTTCTTAGAGGACGACTGCCTGAAAGTGATGACGAACCGCTATTCAGGGAACACCATAACCGAGGCAAAAATATTTATCGATGTAGGAAAAGGATAACCACGGCAATTAAGCCGGCATAACGTCGAAGTATCACGTCAATTTTGATAGCAAACGCCCATTGTGTGGCAAAACTCGGTGACGATGCCATTGTTGGGGTACGCTTAGTCCAGAAAACCCACCAGAGTAGGGTTGAAGTACCATGAGATATTCAACATGGGCATCATCAATCCTATTTGGCTTTCCGGTGCCGTCCTCTTGTGGATCGGCAGACTAAAAGGGGCACCATCCTACCTACCTTTCCTTTCGTCATCCTCCCAATCATCTCTCTCCTCAAATCCATTCAGGAAGAAGTCCGCAAGTAGTCTACGCTCAACTAGAATCATATTGCTCTCGATCCATCATTCTGGACTTGCACCATCTCACCTTATATTGTCAGAATGAGGATAGAACACCTCCGTGAAGAGCCCAATGATTCCTACTTGACTCGAGTTAAACGGCCCAACCTGAAAGGAACGATGATGACTGAATCTGAGACGAATCTCCCGCATGTCACCACCACCGAAACCTTGGTGAGATTTTATGTCCTCCTCTCCCAATACATCGACCGATGCCTGGATGAGGCGACCAAACGCTCACTCCCGGAAGGAGAATTTCAAAAACATCTGGCCGAGACTCACACTCAGGTGACGGAGCTTCTCGCGACAAACCGGGTAGTCAAAAACAAGGCGGAGACGGAATTTCAACGGATCACGACGCTGTGTGAAAAATTTCTGAAAACCCCGACTGATCAGCCCCTAAAAGACAGCCTCCAACAGGAGCATGACATTCTGAGAATAAAAATGTTAGCGCTAAGCGACCTCTTAGCGGTGTTTCGATCGGTGTAGGGTATACAAACACCCCCACAGACGATCGCTCTCTACCTTATTGACCCTTCAAAAAATCGTGTGGTAACGTCGACCTTCGGGTTTTCCCTAGTGGTAGGGGAACAGGTGTAGTCCTAATTTCTCCACTTGGAACAGACATGGTCGACTCGGTCGGTGAAAATATATCTGCCCTCGACGACGAGGATTGGGGGGTGCGCGAAGACGCAGCGGCAGCCCTCGGACGTCTTGGTGATCCCCGCAGCGTTCAACCATTGATTCGGGCGCTTCGGGACTCGGATCGGGCCGTGCGGGAGGCCGCAACTTCAGCCCTAAAAGCCCTGGGCGAACCGGCC
>JBDSHB010000327.1:0-5034 GCA_039918695.1 Nitrospirales bacterium
GGGACCATGTCGACGATTTGTTGAGCTATCTTCGTGAGCGGTATATCAACCCTTGAACCCGCTACCTATTCACCACACTTTTTTTGGAAAATAGCCTCATTCTTCTGACACTGAATTCTTGTTTCGAAAATACTGTTTGTCGATCTGGTAGGCATTGAGCTTGCGCAGGAGTGTCCGTCGACTTATTCCGGCCTGATTGGCCGATTCGGCAATGCGACCACTATTTTCGGACAGCACGGTTTCCAAATACTCCTTCTCGAGAATAGTAAGGCGGGGTTCGAGGTAGGCCGCCAGCGTGAGGGACGGATTGATGGATGGAGTGGGATCATCCTGGCTTTGGACGGGTTGATCAACGCTTTCCGTTTCAGGAGCTGTAGGAGCTGAAGAAGACCCTGGGATATCCTGCGAATACAATACTTCGGCCAGGTCTTCGCCAGTTAATTCCCGGGTGTGCCCTTTTAACACCAGGCGTTGGGTGAGGTTTTCCAGTTGTCGTACATTGCCTGGCCAGGTTTGCTCCAAGAGCAGGTCCATGAAGGATTGGTGCAATTCCGGACAGTCCATTCCGTAGTCGGCGCACACCCGTTTCAGAAAATGCCCGAACATATAGAGTATATCTTCCCGTCGCTCTCGTAACGGGGGAACTTCTAACCGGATGACATCCAACCGGTAGAAGAGGTCTTCGCGAAAGGAGCCGGTTTGAACCGCGTTGGCCAATGAGGCATTCGTCGCGGCAATGACACGCGCATCAATGGGGACTTCATGATGAGATCCAACCGGCCTCACCGTCTGTTCTTGTAATACCCGCAAAAGACTCAGTTGCGTTTGAACCGGCATATCCCCAATCTCATCCAGAAGGATGGTGCCGCCATCGGCATACCGAAATAATCCCTGCTTTTGTTGATGGGCCCCGGTGAAAGCCCCGCGTTCATGGCCGAACAGTTCCGATTCAATAATTTCCGGACTGATCGTGCTGCAATTGACGGCCACAAATCGACCGGTTCGCCCGGACTGCCGGTGAACCGCCCGGGCCAGTAAGTCTTTCCCCGTGCCGGTTTCCCCCACAATTAACACTGTGGCGTCAGAGCTCGCGGTGCGGGTTATGGTTTCAAAAATATCCCACATGGCTCCGTTACGACTGAGAATGCCTTCAAAGCTTCCCAGCCTTTTGCGGGTATCACGCAAATCTGGTGTATCCGGAGAAAACTTTTGATTGGTCTGAAGAGCCTCGATGGCGTGATGCAATTTTTCATGTGAATCCTCGTAAATCACATCCGATGCCCCGTTTTTTAAAACCGAATGGACATAGGCTGCATCGGCTCCCGGTTTAAACACCAATACATCAAGATAGGGTCTGTGTTCTTGTATGGTCGTCATCATGTCAAACACCAGGGAGTCTCCAAGATACTGCCCATCGAGTATGACCAGGCGTGTTTGAGAACCAATCTCCAGGGTCTTCACATTTTCAGGGGTTTCCAACCGTACAACTCCGAGGCCTTCACGACTTAAGGCTTTTTCCAGCTCTGGGGCACCTAAGATCACTATGGAAGTGGTATCTGTCATTGAGACAATATTGTCTCATAATGTGTAAATGAGTCAAGTATGTCCCAAATATAGGGACATTACAGTCCCAAAATTCAACAAAGTCACAAATATCAATGGGTTAACTGATGGACCGGGTCTTGCAAGGTGTATAGGTACATAAAGGTATGGGTAGAGCCAAGTTTCGCGACTGCCATAAGAAATTACCTAAAAATGAAATGGCTGAATGTTTGTGAGGTGAACTGGTTTTAAATCAATTCGGTGATCGAGCCAAGACCATTTACCAGGTTGCGCTTGAGAACCATGTGCTGGGGCAATGTGAGTACGGTGTGTAGGAGGTTTGCATTCGCCCTTGTAAATTACGAAAACGAACTGAATTCATTCATGGGTTTTCGTATCAGGAATCCAAATACTTACAAGGTGAAATTTGGTGTGAATGCAGGGATGTTCATGCCAACTTCTCACCATACATACTCAACATAAAAGAATAGGCATTGGCCATAGGATTTGGGCTTTTGATGTGCCCAAGAACGTGTCACAAACTTTTTTGGAAGGATCTACATGATGCAAAATCAAACAGAAATTGAAGAACGTCTCCATCGGAAAACTGGTACAAGGACCATTCAACGGGGCTTAGATATTCAGCGTGCCAAACGTCACGAGATGGTGATAGCGGCTAATATTCTCCGGTCATCTGCTGAGTGGTATCGCCCATTTCTTGATGAAAAGGACATGGCGCAGCATGAGGTGGATGAATCCTGGGGAGAGAAAGAGTTTTCCCGGCGACAGTTCTATATCGGGCGCGAAGAGAATGCTCCGGTAGGCATTGTGTCTACGCAGTCAGTCGGAGACATGTTTTATATCGGGTACATCTATGTGTATGATCACCAAACTGGCAAAGGGTTTGGGCCTCAATTACTCAGTCATGCCCGTGATATAGCTTGGCAACAAGGAAAGCGCGGCATGGTGTTGATTGCCCACCCGAAGGCATTCTGGGCCACGCGCTCCTACCGCCGGTTCGGCTTTGATTGCATTGCGACCACTCGGGACCAAGTGCTAGAGTGGCAAGGTGGTTGGTTGAAACCCTACTATGAAGAGGGTTTTGAGCTGTACCAATACCTTTTCTAGCACGCCCTTCCTCAACAAACGAGTCAATCATCGTTACTAATGGATTCTTCCATTTGTCTGCTAAAGGCGACAGTTTGGAGGAATTCATTCGTTATGTTACCCCTATAAGGAGGTCTGCATGGAAAAGAAAGCGTCAGTGGTAAAGAAAACCCGTGTAGGAAAAAAGAAGGCACCAGTTGCTCTGCTGGGCTATAGCTTGGAAACGATGGAAGCCGCCAAGGAAAACAAAATCCCATTTGTCGCGGTGGTGCCGGAGGGATTCGATATCGCATTAAAAGAGGATGGGGTTGATGTGGTGACCTGGGATTTTTACGTGCACAACCACAACTCCGACCGACTCTATGAAAAATTGGTGGAGCGAGGGGTGAGCCATGCCGTGCCGCTGTACGAAGAAACCGTGGAATGGGCCGGGTCCCTCAACACCCGTCTGCTGAAAGATCCCCGTGCTTTTCAACGGGCTCTGCTGTTCCGGGACAAGGCCATGATGAAGCGCAATGCGCAAATGAACGGCATTCGAGTGGGTGTGTTTGAAGAGATTCGCTCGCGGGAGGAAGCCTTAGCGTTTTTTGACGACATCAATGAAGCCAGACTTCGCTTGCAAGAGGAAGCTCCCGAACCGGTGCATCTGAAACCCCTGTCAGCGGCGGGCAGCGTGGGCCATGTATTTGTCAGAAGCCGACAAGACATTACCGACCTTCCCGACGATGCCTTTCCCTGTCTGGCCGAGAGCCATTTGGCTGGGCAGGAATTTTCGGTTGAAGCCTTTATCCATAAGGGGAAAATCGAATTTATGAATATCACTGAGTACGTGCATCTGGGCTATTCCCAAATCGTCCCGGAAACGCCAAAGCTCAGTAAGCAGCGGACAAAGATTCGTAAGGCGATTGAAAAACTCATGAAGGCATTTGGCATCGTCAATGGTATGATTCATCCGGAATATTTTCTGGATCACGAGGGGGAATTACATTTTGGGGAAGTGGCGGCCCGTGTTCCCGGTGGCCATATCTTCGAACTCATTCAACGTGCCCATGGCTTTAATCCCTATGCGGCTCTGTTGCTCTGCTCTGATCCCAATACTTCCAAAACAGTCTTAGACCGGTTTTTCCCAAAAGAAAAAGACCATAAAGTTTTTGCGGCCAACTTGATGGTGTATCCTCGGAAAGCCAGCGTCCATCAACTGCAGTTTCCTAAAGAATTAGAAGCCCATCCGTATATGGACCGGCATACCATGTTTGAACCCGTCACCGCCAAAGTGGCAGAGCGCGTGGGATTCGGTAATCATTATGGAACCGTCTTCCTGGCGGGAGAAGATCCTGAAACCCTGCGTGACCTCGTCCAGCGCTATGAGGAGTATGATTTCTATGAGTGATTCCCCTAAGGGTTCGCCCCAGCCTGAATTAACGGACGCCACTGCCCGTCAGGAACAAGCTTTACTTCAGGCCCTTGAGGCCTTGGAACAGGCGGAGCCATTTGCCAAGGCCAAGTACCAGCCGGAGGTCGTCCGTCGTGCCACGGATTTGTTTGAAACCGACAAAGGCCTGCAAATCGTGAGAGGACAGGCTCATCGCTTTGACTCCGCAGGGGTCTTTCATGCCGGACCCTGGGAACAACCAGAACGGCTCCTGCCCGCACTGGTAGGTGGGGGGCTCCGTGCCGAAGGCCAGTATCCGTCATTTGAAATCATGAGCGAGCTTCGTGTCATGTCCATTGCCGCGGGTGACTCGCAACACCCGAATTTTTCTGCGAAACTAGCTCAATCCTTTTTACAGACGGTCATGGGGCTCAATCTCGATTTGTTGTATGGCAATGAGACCGAGGAGTCTCGTCTGCGTCCGAAGGTGTACGCACAAGCGCGCAGAATATTAGCCATGATTGAGCAAGAGATTTCCTCGGAAGGTTTGCTGGAACACGTTCTTGATGATATCGATGCGCGAGTCGCCCAGCGACCTATTGATGTGAGCCTCACCCTAAAAATGATCGAGCAAGCCAAAAACATTCAGAAGGATCCAGATCCCAAGCTGGCCGCTAGACTCGACCGGTATCTCAAGGCCACGGGGCCTCCCACTCCACTGGCCAAGAAAGCGGGCTCTCCCACGAACTACCGTGATCATCTGGCCAATGCGACCTCGCATGAGATTGAAAATGAAGCGAAAGTGGTTGGAAAATTGTTGACGCTGACGGGTTTATCCAGCGAATACCATGTCGCCTTCCTTCAGCATGCCCTCAAAAATGAGGAAATGGGAAACTTGGCGATTGCCTTGGACTTGACCGATGTCGGTCAGGCCCATATGGAGCAATATCGCGAGCAGGTTTTGGATTTGATGCGCCTGACGATCCATCCGGCCACCAGTTGGATCATTTATG
>JBDSHB010000328.1:0-4413 GCA_039918695.1 Nitrospirales bacterium
GAATGGTACATGCATCCCAACGGGCAAATTCCCGCGTATGAGTGGGCGTTCGGCGATGTGAATCCCCCCGTCCACGCCTGGGCGGCCTGGCGGGTATATAAAATTGAAAAACGCATTAGGGGCACAGCCGACCGGGTGTGGTTGGCAAAGATATTCCATAAACTCCTGCTGAACTTTACCTGGTGGGTGAACCGGAAAGATGCCGAAGGCCGAAACATTTTTCAGGGAGGATTTCTCGGACTGGATAATATCGGCGTCTTCGACCGGTCCGCGCCGCTTCCCACCGGTGGGCATATGGATCAATCCGACGGCACCAGTTGGATGGGCATGTACTGCCTGAATATGCTGGCCATTGCCTTGGAACTGGCACGGCATGATCCGGCTTATGGCGATGTGGCCAGCAAGTTCTTTGAACATTTCGTCTATATCTCTCATGCCATCAATCACTTCGGGGAGGGCAATCACGAAGCCTCTCTGTGGGATGAGACGGACGGCTTCTATTATGACATGCTGCATTTCCCGGACGGCCATCATCAACAGATGAAAGTCCGGTCTATGGTGGGGCTGATTCCTCTCTTTGCCGTGGAAACGTTGGAGCCGGAAGTGGTGGATGCCTTGCCCGGCTTTAAACGGCGCCTGTTATGGTTTATCGAGAATCGCCCGGAATTCCGGCGTCATGTCTGCTCAACCAGCCTTCCGGATGGAAGTGTTCGCCGGATGCTTTCCATTGTGGATCAGGAACAACTCCCCCGGGTCATGAAGCACATGTTGGATGAAGAGGAATTTCTCTCCACGTACGGCATTCGAGCCTTATCCAAATACCATCAAGAACATCCTTATGTCCTGAAGCTGAATGGAAATGAACATCGCGTGGATTATGAACCGGTCGAATCCAAAACAGGGATGTTCGGCGGCAACTCCAATTGGCGAGGACCGATTTGGTTCCCGGTGAATTTTCTGCTCATCGAATCGTTACAAAAATTTCATCATTTCTTCGGGGATCATCTCACCGTTGAATGCCCAACCGGATCAGGATCGCAACAAACATTGTGGCAAGTCGCGGCGGAAATTTCCCGTCGCCTCAATCGCATCTTCCTTCGTGATACGTCGGGCCATCGACCGGTCAACGGGGGAGTCGCCATGTTTCAGAACGATCCGCATTGGCGTGACTACCTGTTATTCTATGAATATTTTCACGGGGACAACGGGGCCGGATTAGGCGCCAGCCATCAAACGGGATGGACGGGACTCGTGACCAAACTGCTGGAACAATCAGGAGAATAAGACCATGGCTCCCGACCGGAGGCACCAATACCAGGACCCCCCACCTCCCCTACACCCGTCTATCCTGCCACAGGTCGTGGATTTTGGCAGGGAGATTTGTGGAGATATCTGGATGGCGGAACGCCGGGAATGGCTCGTCACCAACGGCATCGGAGGGTTCGCCTCCGGCACGGTAGCCGGCTCTCTCACCCGGCGCTATCACGGACTGTTGATGGCCGCACTCACGCCACCTCTCGGGCGGACCTTATTAGTCAGCAAGCTGGAAGAGACCGTGAAATACGGGGAGCAGACCGTACAACTTTCGACGAATCATTGGGATGGAGGCACGATTGCGCCAACCGGGTTTTTATATCTAGAGCGCTTCCGCTTGGAAGGCACCACGCCGGTCTGGACGTTTGCCATCGCCGACGCACAATTGGAAAAACGAATTTGGATGGAGCCTGGGGAGAATACCACCTATGTCAGGTATGCCTTGATCCGGGGAACCCTTCCGGTTCGGCTCAATCTGTGCGCCTTTATCAATCATCGGGATTATCACGAGACGACGCTGGACACCCTGCCTGAATTCTCCATCACGCCCATACCCCATGGACTCCAGATTCTCCCCGCAGGAGGTTCTCCGTTTATCCTCTCCGCATCGGAAGGGTTGGTAGAGAGCGTCAGTACCTGGTTTCACAATTACCATCTGCCCCTCGAACGGGAACGGGGACTCCCCGATCGGGAGCATCATCTGCACATCGGCACGTGGAGCTTCGACTTGAAACCAGGCGAACAGATCACCTGGATGGCCGGCACCCGTCTTAAGCCGTCCAGACCCGCTGCCTCGTGTTTCGAATCACGCCGACGTCATGAAGTGGCATTGCTACAATCGGAACCAACGACAAACCACTCACCCCCGAATAGGCCGGCCTGGATCCAACAGCTCACGCTGGCCGCCGATCAATTCATCGCCTCCCGTCCCCTCTCAGCCAACGACCCCGGCCACACGATCATCGCCGGCTATCATTGGTTTGGAGATTGGGGGAGAGACACCATGATCAGCCTGCCCGGACTGACTCTGACCACCCAACGCTTTGATATCGCTCGCAGTATTCTTTCCACATTTGCGCAATATGCCGACCAGGGCATGCTTCCCAACCGGTTCCCCGATGCGGGGGAAGCGCCGGAATATAATACCGTGGATGCCACGCTCTGGTACGTCGAGGCCGTCCGCCAATATGTGGAAGCCACCGATGATCGCGCCTTTCTCAAAACGATTTTTTCCGTGCTCGTCGAGATGCTGGCGTGGTACCGCAAGGGCACCCGGTTTGGAATCGGCATGGATCCCGCTGATCACTTACTTCATGCCGGGGAGCCGGGAGTCCAGCTCACCTGGATGGATGCCAAGATCGGAGACTGGGTCGTCACTCCCCGCATCGGCAAACCGGTCGAAATCAATGCGCTCTGGTATCAAGCCTGGCTCACCTTGGGCCAATTAGCCAGGACCTTGAAAGAACCGCACGTAGAATTTCTGCAAACAGCCAAGGCCATCCACGCCTCCTTTCAACGGTTCTGGAACGAACCATTACACCGCTGCTATGACGTGCTGGACGGACCCCATGGCCATGATCCGGCCCCACGCCCCAATCAATTGTTCACCGTGTCGTTGCCACACAGTCCGCTCACCTACAAGCAGCAGCATGCGGTCCTCGACTATTGCGCCCAACATCTCTACACCTCATATGGGTTACGCAGTTTAGGGCAGGATGATTCCCAATATGTGGGACAATATGAAGGAGATATACGGGAGAGGGATAGAGCCTATCATCAGGGCACGGTCTGGGGCTGGCTATTGGGTCCCTTCGTGCTGGCACATTTTCGGGTCTATCACAATCCCCAAGCTGCGCTGTCTTATCTTGCGCCGATGGCTCATCATCTCAATGATTACGGCCTGGGAACGCTCGGCGAAATTTTTGACGGACAACCCCCGTTTGCCCCGCAAGGTTGCATCGCCCAAGCCTGGACCGTCGCCGAAGTCCTCCGCGCCTGGCATATCATCCAGGACTCTACAAAAAAGAACCCTACCCCAATTCGGACTTCCAAAGATTAGCGGTACTTGTCATTCCAGCAGCCCTCACCACATTGTCATTCTGAGTCAGAGGCGAAGAATCTGTGCCCAGCCCAAAGATGACAGAGCACAACTCAACAAAATCCTATGCGTTCCTCAAGTTGTCCCACTAACGTTGTCATTCTGAGGCCCCCGCGAAGAATCTGAGCCCAACCAAACAAGGCCACGGCTCAGCGAGATCCTTCGGTTCCTCAGGATGAAAGGCCCTCACAGTAAGTCACCCTACTGTTGACCAATTTTTTCCGTCATCCCCGACAGCTGGTATCGGGGATCCATCCCATAGCCTTGTCATTCCCACTAGTGTGGTCATTCTGAGGCCACGCCGAAGAATCTGTGCCCAGCCTAAAGATGCTCTCGTCTCCCTGAACGTCTTCTTTTCCTCAATCCCTCAATAAAAAAATTTCCCCTCCGTCATCCCCGACAGCTGGTATCGGGGATCCATCTTTTGGGTTTATCATTTCTACAAGCTTTTGGCAGGAATCTCCTTAGGTGAAAAAGCGTTTACAGTGCATGCCCAAGAGGGTTGGATTGTAACCCACCAGAAAAATTGGTCGGAAGTTTTTTGGCACAACACCGGAGCACGTGGATGCGGTTCTCATTGGATCTGCCTATAATTCAAGCCACCTTTAGCTAGCCGACTTTGAGATTTCTGTCGAGGCCGGTGCATGGCCATCATGAAGCTGTACAAGCACGATCATACGTCACCACCAGTTTAAACGCGCGAGGGCAGAGCTGCTAGAAGGTCCTTAGAAAATTCTTCTCATGTCATATGCACGCATCATGGTTCTAACGTCGCTAGCCATGATGGCATTTGCGGGCAATTCACTCCTCTGCCGAATCGCCCTCAAACAGACCGCCATTGATGCCGCCAGCTTTACGTCCATTCGATTGATCTCCGGAGCGGTCATGCTGTGGCTGGTGGTACAAATGAGTCGCGGCACACCTACCGGCGGAGGCAACTGGCTGTCAGCATGGGCGTTGTTTGTCTATGCAGCCGGCTTTTCGTTTGCCTATGTGAGCCT
>JBDSHB010000329.1:0-6286 GCA_039918695.1 Nitrospirales bacterium
GACACCCAGAATGCCGGCCGCACGATTAATTGCCTCCGTGCCTTCACCAACGAACAGAAGTTGCAAATTCTTGGCGAGATCAGGATGAGATTGTTTAAGTAAACACAACCCTTGAAGCAAAGTATCATACCGGTAGGGCGCGATCGTCCCGGCATACAAGACCACACATGTGGTTTGACTCCCTGCCTCGGGGTTGTATGCGGCAATTGTGCCGTCAAATCCATTGGGGATAATATGAATGCGTGAGAGTTCTAAGGCTCCAGGGTAGGCCCGCCAGTAACATTCGGCCTCTGAATGGTAACGAAATATCACGGCCTGGGCTCCTTCAAAAATCTGATATAAGAGGCGACGATCCCGTCGTTTTGCCCACCCAGGTCGATCGTCATCGAAGGGGCTCCCTGCCAACGTCCATGAATCTCGAAAGTCGAGCACATATGGCACCCCGGATTGCAATGAAGCCTTTCTCGCCACCACAAACGAGGACCACGGACCTCCTGTCACCCAGATCACCTTTGCCCCTGTCCGCTGACACACCTTCACCGTGGCAGTCATACCTGGTGTGATCCAAGGCATGGCCAAATCCGGGTGATAGTAATAACTTTCAGCCTTCCTCACGAAACTCCTCAAATAAGAACGCATGGAAGGAGGTGGAGTTTCATTGATTCCGCTAGCATTTTCCGGAGAAGAGCCGGAGAGCATTTTGATTGATCTCCTCCCTCGCCAGGCCTGGAATCGTTGCCATGCATCCGCACCAGTTACCCGCACAACCTCAACATGGCCTGGCACCAATGACAACAAGCCGGGATCGTATCTTCCTTGGTGTGAGTTACCGGATGCAACCACAGTAGGCTGCCAGCCCACATCCGGCAAATGACGCACAAAGCGAAGCGGTCGATACACCCCCGCACTTCCATCGGGGGGGAAATTGTATGAGATCACCACCACAGATTTCATTGAGAATTGCTTGCGTCAGTAGAAATTCAAATTCCTGTCCGATGTGCGTATCCTACAGGGCTCTTGACTACCGGTTCTTTCCTAAAAGACCTGTTCCATCTGGATTTAACCCATCCGAACCAGTCGCTTGCTCAACATAAGGCGGCTGTTCCCCGGGTTTATCGAAAAAGATACATTATTTCCGCAGCGCACAATTGCCTTTTCGTTTTTTCCCGCATCTTTGGATAACTCGCACCCTTGTTTCAGGGAACTGAGATAAAACGCCTTACTTCCATCCCTTTAGGGGATGCCATAAAGATCGGCTTAATTTCCAACCCAAAAGGGCTGCCGGAATCAATCCCACACTCATCCACCATGGCATTAATTTCAGAGATGGGTCTCTAGGCCCTCGCAATACCATGTGCTTCAGACTCAACATGCCCGCTTGTAACGCGCACTTCCTTTGATTTTTTCCAAGCAAAAGATACCCAAGCTGACAATAGGCTTCGGCAAGGTGGGTTCTCCACATACGGTCCGGGACCAATTGAGGAAAAAGCTTCCAATTCTTCTCCAGCACTCGAATCTTTCCACGTACAGCCAACTCAGTTTGCTTTGAAACATTCATTTGATGAACCCGTTTTTTGCAGAAGATCTTTGGAATACATGCAATCCTATACGAGGCGGATATCCGCAACCATAAATCTCTGTCTTCCACCGATCTTATTTCTTCATCAAATACTCCGGTCTTTTCCAGGCAGGATTTTCTGACCATCACTGTTGGCGTTCCGACGAAGTTTTCAAAAACAAGTTTTTCAAACGCGTTATTCAGAGGGCCTGCCACAGTAGGAAACGTGGGAAACATGTGGTGTTTTTCCGCAAGAAAAGATGAAAGAACAATGCCCTCTTTATTAAATTCTTCATAGTCGGAACAGACAAGAGCAATGTCCGGATTGGCCTCCATAAAAGCCAGTTGCACTTCCAGCTTTTCAGGAAACCAGAGATCATCGGCATCCAGGAAGCAGATGAAATCTCCTTGAGCGGCTTGTATTCCGGCATTTCTGGCGGCCGATGGGCCTTTGTTTTGTTGAGTCAGACAATGAATTTTGCCTTCAAACTTCTTCAACACCTCTTGTGTTCTATCGGTAGACCCATCGTCAACCACAATGATTTCGTGGCAAGGGTAAGTTTGGTCCAACACACTCTGTATTGTTTGCCCAATAAACTGTTCAGCATTATAGGCAGGAATAACCACACTAATCAGAGATGGCATCTGAACACCTATTTAACTTTCGTATTTTTCAAAATGAGATTGGAAATCACACATTATCCTTCCTTCCCTTCTCAAAAGCTATCGCATTTTACTATCGAATATTTCCCCCCTCATCATTATCCTCTCCCCAAATGTGGGCGAGTGAATTTGAGGTGCATCAGTTGAAAATTAAAATACCACAGAATGAACTTTATATAATTCTGCCGGGATCACTTAAAATTTTCCCGGGTAGAATGCCAAGTCATTCTGATTCCTGATCTCCCTCATCTGGAGCCACACCTTCGCTTCCTCGAAAATAGTCCCTATCCGGATGTCGGTGAGTATTGGCTGCTCTCAGTAGAAAACCTTGGGGTTTAACGGCTCTTCAAGGAATGTCTCGATGGGAATGCTTCCCCATTCAAGGGAGGCTGCGCATGGTTGTGCTGTGGACCGCCTGTGTCAATATTTCTTGTAGTTTTTTGACTTCAAATTTTATGTTAAAACAACTTTCTATTTTCTTCCTTCCTTCTTCTCCCATTCTTCTTCTAAGGTCTGGACAATTCATGATTTTTGCAATAGCATCGGCAAGAGCCTCAGGGTTTTGAGGAGGAACTAACATTCCATTTACTCCATCATCGACCAACTCTTCTATCCCGCACATTTTTGAGGTGATGACCGGAATTTGCATGGCCATGGCTTCCTTTAACGCATTCGCCAGGATATCTCTCCTCCCATCCGAAGCAATCTCACATGGTAATACAAACACCGTTGCACGGTCCAAATGTTCTTTGACTGCCTCATTCGGCAAATAGTCAATAAGATGCATGTTGGGAATTCGGTGCTCCGCAATAAGCTTTTGGCAGGCCTCTTTTTCCGGCCCTTCACCGATTATCGTACACTCATACTCAATTCCCCGAGCATGTAATATATGACAGGCTTTAATAAGATAGATGACTCCTTTTTGATCATCCAGACGACCTACGGCAATTATTGATTTTGAGGATCTCGCGACCCCTTTCGCCTGAAAAATCTCGGGATCAATCGCGCTGTGAATAATTTTGATATTTTTTTTAAGGGTCAGATTATTGTCTATGAAATCTCTATTGTACCCGGCAATCGTAACGATTTGAGCAGCGTCTTTGATAACGGCACTTCTTCTAATGTGCTCGTGCATATTATTGCCATAATATAGATCATGCGCCCTAAAGCATAATGTAAAAGGCGTATTCAGTATTTTTGACAGCAAATACACTTTGTCGATGATTCGCGGGGTTGAGAATGGTGAATGAACGATGTCAATTCCTGAATCAAAAAAACTTCGTATATCCAGATAATCTATGACTCCACATTTCAGATTTTGGAAATTTTTCATTAGGTTCCAACAAGCCTTCATCGCACATTGGGGATGAACAAAGACATCCTCTATCAACTTTTTAAAAAAAGTGCCATACTTTTGTTTTCTGTTTTTTAAGATAAAAAATCTTTGAAACTGTTTGTCCAGCCCATTTTTCATCACAATGGGCCCATGAACAGCCTTATAAAGCTTGGTGGAATCGTTTGCCAGGATGAACATTTCGTGCCCGTGTTTCTTCAATTCAATTATTTCATTCAGAATAAATGTAGGCAGGCAATCACAAATATAGAGTATTTTCATTTTGCAGACATTCCAGAGTAAATTTTAGCTGTATTTTGGTGAATGTCATTGGTGTCTGGTTCAACTGGGGCATTCAGGTATTGCGCAAGGGATGTTACGACATTGCCCTCGTCCTTTGAGCACCTGAGATGTAAGGTGCTGCCGGTGAAACTTTCATCACAATTACCTGCGCTGATGCTACCTATTGGCACTCAATTGGCCTCCTGCCAAATAAACCGGAACATCTTTTTACCCTCTTCCACGATTTCACTGGCGGTATCCGGAGAGGCGTTACCACCAAATTTCTCAATCGACGAGGGGTGACGCCACAGCACACGCGATGGCATGTGAGACCCTTTTGCAAAGGGAGAACACGCGTAGGCCAGCCGCCTGACATCTCCGGCCTTCGTAAGAGGGAACCCCGATATATGTCATCCCGGATGTGCTGAGCCCTGACTGCTCCACCTGGGACCCGATCCTTCGCCGTGGGCTCAGGATGAAGCAAAGGAGAAGTAAAATTACCAACGGATAACGATTGATCTTCTTCATGAATTAGGGGTGAGAACCAGTGCAACAGTGACTCCTACTCCTCCTCTGCACCAAAAGGTTGGGGGTGTCCTTGTCGAAGACCCCGGTCTATCCTTCCTCCGCCTCAAAGCAGCCGACGCAAAGGTTCAACGATGCCGGGCAAGTCTTCATGGATCGTGTCCCACAAAACCCTTTCGCCGATGCCGAAATACTCGTGCAGGACGAAATTGCGCATGGCGCGCATGTCCGCCCACGGGATTTCCGGATTGCGGGCGCAGATCTCGTCAGGAATGTGCACGGCGGCTTCGCCGATGACGATGAAGTTTCGCACGACGGCATCCACGGTGCGACGGTCTTGGGTGAACGCTTCGAGGGTCATCCCCGCCGTGTAGTTTTTCACGGCCGCAACAGCATCCAAGATATCCTGTACGCGGAACTTCCAGTCCCTAGGCGGCACGAACGGCTTCCTCCAGAATGCGATCCTTCAGGGCAGGATGGAGAGCATCCGGCGTCACGAGGTCCACCGGCCTGCCCAGGATCTGCGACAGCTTGCGCTGCAGACGCGCGAAGGTGAACAGGCCAACATGGGCATCCGGTTCAAAATCCACCAGGATGTCCACATCACTGTCCGGGCGATCTTCGCCGCGTGCCACCGACCCGAACACATATAGCGCCTTAATAGAAAACTCCAGGAGCATGGATTTCTCCGCGCTCAAACGGATGATCGTGTCCTCGATGCTCATTTCATGAATCTCCCAGCCTGCGATGATTTGGACTTTCCTGCTTGGGCGCAACCGCCTGCCAGTTTTCCAGGATGGATAATCTTTCCTCAATATAATAGTGTGCACCTTCAACTGATAGTCAGAACAGAATTCCTTCGATTTCGGGGATTCAGACCCACAAGGATCGCAGAATCGTTGCAATCCAATAATTGATCTTTAATTCCCCTTAAGGCGCTGCCAGATTCTTCCTTTATAATACCGAACGGGCGGAATGATATTACGGCCATAGAACCATTTCGCCCAAGAATAAGAATGGTTAAACCTTTGAGAGACCGTCCAGTAAGCCCTGAGACGTTTAGCTAACCCATTTGTCAACGAAGCCATTATATAATTCGCTCTACAAAAATACGGCATGCCTTCCCTGACAAGAACAGTTCTCTGTGAGGGAGCCAGTTCACATAATACTTCCAGAAGGTACAGACTATCTTCACACCACGCATCAATATTAACGGAACCGCTTAAGTTTTTGGCATGCCGACGAAAACTGGCTTTGACGGCCGCCACATCCACTCTCTGATATTTGGCCATCACTTTCGCCGTTGCTACCACATCGAGATAATTATCGGTTTTAGAGTGAAACCCGCCAATCTCCCGAAGGCATTGAGTACGATATAACGTGCTGCACAAATACAAGGTCGTTCTCTTGGCAAACCAGTCCAGAAAAAATGAGTCAACTGAAGGCCCTTTAGCCTGATTTTGACATTCCCCAAGGACTTGTCCCTTCTCATTAATTTCCCGGGCCCCAGTTAGCACCACTCCAATATCTGAGCAGGCCGGTATGGCATTGATACATGTTTCGAGAAAATCCGGGTCAATCAAATCATCATCAAACAAAAATACAAGAAATTCTCCCCGAGCCTGGGCTATGCAGAAGTTAAGATTATTTTTCAATCCGACATTTTCTGTTTGCTTAAAATATCTGATGCGAGTGTCATGAAAACTTTTCACCACCGATTCAGTATCATCCGAGGAACAATTATCCGACACAATAATTTCAATATTGTGATATGTTTGATCGAGGGCGCTTTGGATGGCCTCTTTCAAATAAGAGTCGGCTCGATTATAGGTAGGCATGGCTATCGAAACTATTGGTGCCGTAGGAGATGGCAATTCTATTTTGTTATCAGATCCCGTTTTCAATTACGCTCATCCAGTCAAATT
>JBDSHB010000330.1:0-5332 GCA_039918695.1 Nitrospirales bacterium
CGCATCTCCTAAAAATCATTCAAAATCGGACACCAACGGCCAGGGGCCAACGCGGTAAGCTCCAATGGCTGTGTGGCTTCGTTCTCACCTCCGTCGAGTATCGGTTCGCCCCACGACAGTTCGCCGACTGACGCAAGCCGTGTTACAACAGGCAGGGTATCCTTCGGCCAATCTGAGTCTCACCTTCGTCGGCAAGACTCGCATGCAGAAACTTAACCGGACGTACCGGGAGCGGGATTATGCGACCGATGTGCTAGCCTTCCCCATGCAGGATGTCTTACAGTCGTCACTGGCATTCGTGGGAGATGTCGTAATTTGTATTCCCGTGGCCCTTGCTCAAGCTGCACGATTTGACAACACGGCCGATGAAGAAATCCTGCGTTTACTCATCCATGGCACCCTTCACCTCCTGGGGTATGACCATGAAACGACGGAACGGGAAGCCAAACGGATGAAGCGAAAAGAGCACACGATCTTCCATCGCCTTTCGCCTGTTCCCCGTCTTCTCGCATAGCGAAATCCAGGGATCACTTAATTGCCATGTCGGGTACCTAAACTATGAAATGGGTTGAACGTCTTCAGAGTGGATTAGCAAAAACACGCCAGTCCGTGCAAAAGTCCCTGCGTCGCCTGGGGCGGGGGCACCTGGATCCCGTCGCACTGGAAGATGTCGAAGCCAGTCTCCTGGAAGCCGATGTCGGCATACACACCGTCGAGCGATTTCTTGAGATGCTTAAAGATAAAACACGGGTGTTCAGTGGGACCGATCCGACAGCGGTCCTCCATACTCTCCTCATGGACATTCTTCGTAAGGGCGAGACCGAACCGCTGGAACAACTCATTCGACGCGGCCCTCGTCCCTTTATTATTTTGACAATAGGCATCAACGGTGTCGGCAAAACCACGACCATTGCCAAACTCGGGCATCAGTTAAAGCAACAAGGGTTACACACACTCTTTGTCGCCGGCGACACCTTCCGGGCTGCTGCGATTGAACAATTAGATATTTGGGGGAAGCGCACAGGCATCGAGGTGATCAAGCAGAAGCAGGGATCCGATCCTGCCGCCGTGGTGTTTGATGGCATGGTCGCCGCGAAAGCTCGAAATGTGGACGTAGTCCTCATCGATACCGCCGGACGGCTGCACACCAAAATCAATTTGATGGATGAATTGAAAAAGATCAAACGCATCATTGCGCGGGAAATGCCCGGCGCCCCCCACGAAACCCTCCTCGTCCTGGATGGCACGCTGGGGCAGAATGCCATTGCCCAAGCCCGACAATTTAATGAGTCACTCGGCATCACCGGATTAGCCTTGACCAAACTGGATGGAACCTCCAAAGGCGGAGTGGTCGTGGCGATCGTCGACGAACTCAATCTTCCCATTCGTTTGATAGGTGTGGGGGAGGGAGAAGCAGATCTCCAGGATTTTAAGGCTTCGGCGTTTGTCGAGGCCTTACTCCCAACGGAACCCCCCCTAGTCTAAAACAGTACAGCCTTCTTTCTCCCTAAACATTCTGCCGGAGAAAGAAACTGTATTCGGAAATTGAGCAAGGACATTATCTTGTGAGTTTCAGTCACCCAATCTTTCCTCTAACAATACAAGTCCCATCATTTGTCCTGGGATTGGCATTGCTGTGCCTGACGATGGCGAATCCACTTCAAGCCAAGACGTTGACGCCTATTCACCATGAATTACATGTTGAACTGAACCCTGACACCCATGCCATTACCGGATTGGACACCATTCATCTTTCGCCATCCCACCGCGCCAACTCATCCGTCTCATTCATCCTGCATCCTCAGCTCACGATCGATCGGGTCGAATTCAACGACAAAATGCTTCCAATCCCCCACCCCTCAGAAGCCGCGACTCTGCAACCGTCGTCAACACGTCGAGTTATAGAAATTCCCTTACCTTCCCTTGACGAGCCAGACCAACCGGCGGTCCTCACGCTGACGTACCACGGGCAGATTGATGATTCTCCAAAAGCCTCAGGTGGACTTCGCTTTGTCAAACCGGATGACACTAACGGACATATTGGATCCAACGGCGTGTACTTGACGTATGAAACATTCTGGTATCCCACATGGGAACAGACCCTCTCGACGTATGATCTCACCCTCAGCCTCCCTTCAGACTGGGAAGCAATCACCCAAGGCCGGGAGGTTGCCAATGCCGTGACCGAGGGGCGCCGAACCACCCAATGGAGGGTGAATCTGCCGAGTGAAGCGCTGACGTTGGCCGCCAATCATTTTGTGGTACAGAAGCAGGAATGGAAAGGCATTCAACTCGCCACGTACCTCTACCAGGAAGACGCGCACCTGGCTCCCCAATATATAGAAGCGACCATCGACTACCTTCAAATGTATACCGATCTCTTGGGTCCTTACCCGTTTAAAAAATTTGCCGTCGTGGAAAATTTTTTCCCAAGCGGACTTGGGCTCCCCTCGTTCACCCTCTTAGGTGAGGGGGTCATTCGGCGCGGGTATACCCAACCCTATTCTCTAGGCCATGAAATCGTCCATTCCTGGTTCGGAAATTCCGTCTTCAATGACTTTGCTCAAGGCAATTGGGTGGAAGGGCTCACCACCTATCTCTCCAATTACTATTATGACGAGGCCAGGGGCCATCAGCAGGAGGCCTTCAACACCCGACGTCGGATGGTCTACGAATATAATCTGTACGCGGAGCCGGACAAGGAATATCCGGTACGGGCATTCCACCACAAAGAAACCCGGCTGGATAATGCCATTGGCTACCAGAAGACAGCTCTGGCCTTTCACATGCTTAGACAGGAAATGGGGGACGCGGCATTTTTCAACGGGGTTCGCCGGATAATTCAGGAAGGGACGGGAACCTATCTGGAGTGGAACGATCTTCTCCGGATCTTTTCAAAATCGGCTGAAAGAGACCTTGGGTGGTTTTTCCATCAATGGATCGATCAACCCGGCGCACCAAGCCTTGATATCCAGAATATTCTCGTCCAGGAAGATCCCACGCAACAGGGACGGTTCACGATGACCGGAACAATCCTGCAGACGGAACCCATATTCACCATCCGTCTTCCCCTCCACCTCGATCTCCAAGGAGAACTCATTCATGACGCCGTTCTCAATGTGGATCGGGCCGCACAACCTTTCACGTTGCATCTCCCTGCGAATCCAACGACACTCGCCATTGATCCCGAACACCATCTTCTGCTCCACCTGCACCGTGCACAAATTCCGCCCATGTTGAATAGGTGGGAAACCGACACCCGTCGAATTCTCATCAGACCTCAGACCATGACAATGGATGAGGCTCAAAGCCTGGAAACGCTGCTTCAACGTCTTGAGGGACAACACGGGATCGAGACCATCCAATCTGATGATCCGGTCATTTCTGAATTGGCCTCATACCTGGTCATCGGATCCTCTGCCCGACGCTTATTGGAATCCGGTTCCTTCAATAGTTGTGAAAAAGGCATGGAAGTCCAGCCTGGATACATCTCCATTAAGGATCAGACATTCGAAGGCCCGGAAATGGCCTTCCTGATTTCTTGCCCCCATCCTCGTGATGCAAACCATACCGTCACATTCTTTTTCGGATCGTCTCCTGAAGCCGTCAAGCCCGTTTCACGGCTGTTGTTTTTTTACGGGTGGGATAGCTATTTGGTCTTTAAGCAAGGAAAAGTGATTGCCCGTGGGATGTTTCAACCCGTACACTCTGCACGCGAGATTTTTCGCCATTCACCGTGAGGTTTATGAATGCGTACGACCTTTTCTGTCCATCCAGCCAAGACATCGATACAAAACATCCTCCGGTTAAGCCTGCTGTCCTTATTGCTGTTGTGGAATACAGCCCTGGCTGGTGAACCCTCCGCCATTCAGGTTCAACCGGAACCTCATTTGGCCAATATCCGGCAGCTCACGTTTTCAGGGAAAAATGCCGAAGCCTATTTTTCTGATGAGGGTAACCGGTTGGTGTATCAATCAACCCTGGAACCCGATGGCAAGACGCTCAGGTCCTGCTATCAAATCTATATTATGGACCTCGATGGCACGAATGTCCGGCGAGTCAGCCTCGGCCTGGGCGGCACCACGTGCGGATACTTTTTCCCCGGTGGCCGGCGTGTCCTCTTTTCCTCCACGCATATCATGAGTCAATTCTGTCCACCCATCCCCGAAAGGACCGAACGCTACCGGTGGGCCCTTGATGATTATGACATCTTCTCCATGAACATCGGGGGCCGGGACGTCCAACGGTTGACCTCCGCCCAGGGGTACGATGCCGAAGCCACCATTTCTCCAGATGGAAAAACCATTGTTTTCACCTCCATTCGTGATGGAGATTTGGATGTGTACACGATGGATATCGATGGAAAGAATCTAAAGCGACTGACGCAGGAAGTCGGGTATGATGGCGGAGCCTTTTTTTCTCCCGACAACAAAAGAATTGTCTATCGGGCCCACCATCCGAAAAATGACAAAGATCTGAAGGCCTATCGTGACCTGCTCACTCAAAACCTTGTGGAACCGTCAAACCTGGAAATCTTCATCATGAATGCTGATGGCTCCGACAAGATACAGGTCACTCACAACGGGCGATCGAATTTTGCTCCCTTCTTTGCTCACGATGGGAAACGCATCATCTATTCCTCCAACTTATCGACACCGCCCGATCATCAGGGGCGTCCATCTTTTCACTTGCATATCATCCATGAGGATGGCACGCACCCCGAACAAATTACCTTCAATGGGCACTTCAATAGTTTTCCGATGTTCTCGCCTGACGGAAAACAAGTGGTGTGGTCATCCGATCGGAATGCCGCCAACCCAAAAGAATTCAACATCTTTCTCGCTGACTGGGTGCCCTAAGCTGACGAATGTCAGGTGAACTGAACGCTTTGATCCGTCGCTTTCATCTTCCCTGGTCAAGAGGGAGGATGAAGGAGGGGAAGAATTTCCATAGACGGAAAAAAATTCGACTAAGGCTGTTGACGAATCCCATCCCCCAATCCTGTGACTGACCAACCACCCGCACCTCCATTACCCCGACATCCGCAGGTTCTCCTCCGCCAGACTCCTCTCGTGATATTCGGACTATCCGGACTCCTCTTCTTTGGCTTGTTCGCTTCTCTTGCCCTGGTAGATGGCCCAACCCTCCAGATCGTACACAGTTTCACGCATCCTGCCATCGACTACATTGGCAATGTGGGAAATCACTTAGGAGACGGGCTGACTCTGGTGCTCATTTCATTGGGAATTGGGGCCGTGGGATTCCGGCTTGAATGGCCTACCTGGAAGTCCGCATGTATTCAGACCTTACTCGCACACGGAGTAGGCGGACT
>JBDSHB010000331.1:0-5921 GCA_039918695.1 Nitrospirales bacterium
GGAAAGATCTTTTCTCTCTCCGACAGCCATGGAGGTTAATTCCTCATACACATTTCCAAATATTGCAGGAAGAACTGAATTCGTAAAAATCTCATTTCTTGGACGGAATCGATCATCCGCTAACAATTGGCTAAGCACCTCCCAAAAGACCCCATCATCGATTGCCGAAAGAATACCCACACAACTTCGTTGGGCCATAAATTTCAACAATGCCAAAGGGCCCAAAATGTCAAACTTCCAATCCGGGAAGGTTAATGTGTGTCCGCGGTGAGACACCTCTAAAATGGGCTCCCCTTCGTATCGACTCCTACGATAATTCCCACGGCTGGACTGAAGATGCGCATGAATAATTTCTGGAGCCAAACGACTGGGTTCGTAGGCAAAGGTAGGATTTGCCGGAGCATGGCAGGTACTGACGGTGTAACGGAACAACTTTCCTTTGCTCTTCGAAAATGTTTCTAGGTCCATGCCGCCCCAAAATTTAAATCGTAATTCTTGTGACGAGAAGCTCTGTAAATGACGTTCACGCTCAAGGTTTTTGTGATAGACGCCACCCACCCGTGACCCCGGTATCAACCGATCAAAGGCATGCAAGGTCAATGGGGTACATTGCGTCCGTAAATATGGGACATAGTGATCCACCAATTCCTGTTCAAAGTACAAATCTCCAGCTCCGATATCTAGCAGGGAGGGTGTTTGCGTGTGTCGTAACAGGTCATAGGGATTAGACGCATCCCGAAGAATTTCCTCCCACCGGGCCCCGGAATACACTTCCGGACTTTCCCTTCCTTCGTTCACGTTCAAGATTCCCCATACCATGAGCGCGCGAACTGCCTTGGAAGGGGGAAAGCCGGTAAGGTCCTTGAGGACCTGATTTCCCTCCTTGTGTCCGGTAGGGTTGGAGAGTTGTTGCAGGGCATCAATTAATCGTTCTTGAATTATTGGATCGAGAGAGGCCTCTTGGATATGTTGAATGAGGGCGGGAAGCGTGGCTTGAAGGGTTTCAGGAACCATCAGTTTTCTACTCGCCTCCCAGTGGTGGGGAGAGGATTCCCGACTGATTTTGATTCTCTCTCGAAATGCCGCTATCCCGAGTCTCTGCTCATTCATGACGTCTCATCCCCTTATGACAGAATTCCAGTCGAATACTCCACGCACCTTAGCCCCTCTGAATATTCTGAAACAACCGTGTTGCTTTCGAAATATTGCCCACAGGGGAGAACTATGCTACACCTTGTTTCGTCATGGTCACGCATTACTTCTCACGTACGAAACAACACTTCCTTTCCCTATTCCTGGGCATCATTGTGATGAGCGCCACCACGGCATGTGCCACATCACAAGTCAAACCGACATTTGGAGTCGACAACCTCTACGATGTCGCCAGGCAGCAAGTAACCACATTCGACGATCTGCTCCCACAACTCTTAGCCGCCGATGTGATTTATATCGGCGAAGAACATTACACCCCTTCACACCTTGAGGCAGCCCAGAAAATCCTGAATGCCCTCCTTGCCCATGACCGCCATCCAGCGCTAGCCATGGAAATGTTTAGTTGGGATGGACAATCCGGGCTAGACCGGTATAGCCAAGAATCCGGATATACGACAGAACAATTGGTTAAGGATTCACAGTGGAACACGAATTGGGGTGGAGAGTTTGCCGATTATCAACCATTAGTGACCTTTGCCAAATCGCATCAACTCAAAATTTTTGGCCTTAACCCGCCACGCCCACTTGTTCGATTAGTCGCCACAAAGGGATTAACCGAAGCCTGGCAAGACCCGGAAATGCGAAAATGGCCAATTCAAGAAATCGTGACCGATGATCACGCATATGAGCAATTAATTTTTGAACAAATTGAAGCGTGCCATCCTGGATTGCCAGATCACGTGTATCGCCGAATCTTCGAAGCATCCATCTTCCGGGATGAGGGCATGGCACAGATTATTGCCAATTACCTCAACACGCGATCCCGGACTGCCGGACCGTTGGTGAGCTACACGGGCGGCGGTCATATTCAGTATAAGATTCCCGTCCCTAAGCGAGTTGAACGAAAGCACCCCGGCGTCAAATCTATTACCATTTATCTCGAAGCATGGGATGCCTCCAAAGAAGAGCAGGTTCGTTCGGAGTTGCAAACCGGCATTGCTGATTTTCTCTGGCTTACCCCTTTGGGCCCCAAAGGCCTTCAGCCCCGCTGCGGCTAACTGTATTTAACACCAAATTCTTTGAAGAACGAAGGAGAACTAACCACATGGGCGACCCGATTATCATTGCACAACGAACACCTTACGTTCTGGACATGGAAGCAGGAACCTATTATTGGTGTCGATGTGGACGATCAAAAACCCAGCCATTTTGCGATGGGTCCCACACGGGAACTGATATTTCCCCCATTGAGGTGGAACTCAAAGAAAAACAAAAGGTAGCTTGGTGTGGGTGCAAGCACAGCAAAAAACCCCCATTCTGCGACGGCACGCATTCCAGGCTGGAACCATAGAGTCCTGGGCCAGGCTACTCTCGTCTTTTTGAACTCGCTAGATTTTAAAAGAACCGGTTGGGCTCCCCTTCTTCCGTCAAGGAGACCATGATGCCGTCATCTTCGCTGGCTAACCAAATCGATTCCTAACACTTACTTAAGCATTAAAAGCTAGTAAGTAAAAACTAGCTATTTGATATTAGTCAGTAGCTTGCATCACTGAAATAAAATTTACTACAATCCACCACGATTGTGGATAGTTGATTTTGTCATTCGAAGCTATCCGCAAAGATATAATTGTGTGAGATCTTTTTCATTCTCCGAAAGTGAGGATTTTCGTATGAATCGGATTACTGCCATTCTGAGTGTTCTTCTCGTTTTCGCCGCAAACCCGGCCTTTGCCAATGCGCCAGGCGGAGGCTATGAAGGGATCACGGGTTTGTACTATGGGACCATAGCAATTATTTTAGCCTATGGGGTCTATGACATTTTCTTCAAAAAGTCATAACGTCCTGCGCATTCCCTAACACGCCATTTAATGAAATCCCCTTCTTACCCCTTCCCATTCATGGGGAGGGGTGTTGGCTACTCTTTTGCCTGATGACTCTGTTCTGTTTTGAATAAAGGCTCCAAGGTGTCAAAAACATTCTGAGCCACAATGGTATAGCCTTCCGCTGTGGGATGAACTCCATCTTCCTGATTTAAGCCAGGTTGGGCAGCCACTCCTTCTAATAAAAATGGGATCAGGGGAAGGTTCAATTCCTTGGCTAGGCGTTCATACATTTCAAAAAATTCCCCCGTATAGGCTTCGCCAAAATTTGGCGGAATGCGCATTCCCGCCAAAATCACCAATACACCTTCACCTTCGTTCTGTAACCGCTCAATTATGGTGCGAAGGTTTGTATAGGTCTGTTGCAAGGGCATCCCCCGAAGCCCATCATTGACGCCCAATTCTAATATGACAACGGTCGGCAGACTTTTTAATATCCACTCTACCCGTCGCACTCCCCCCGCTGAGGTTTCTCCGCTGACTCCGGCATTGACCACCTCATAATGAAATCCACCTTCATGCAATAGTTTTTCCAATTGAGTCGGATAGGATTCGTCCAATGACACCCCAAATCCAGCCGTTAAGCTATCGCCAAAGGCCACGATTTTAGGCAGAGATTCATTCTTTCGCACCAAAGGCTCGGATGAGGATTGATCGGGAGGGGATTGAGCCCGAGAAACTACTGAGTCTGAACTATGTTGCATGGGCTCTGGTATAACGGTAGACGGACTTTCCTGAGGGTCACACCCCCAGATTCCCAGACAGAAGAGTATGAGGACTGATAGGATACACGTATGCATAATAGCCGGATAATCTCTCTCAACTCTATTATTCACCATTTGAACCCGTTTGTGTAATCAACGTGAATGTTCCTGCATCGTCTGCACCCTCTTTGCATCCCCTAACTCCATCATCTCAGATTCTCATTTCTGTCAATCATCTTGGAATGCAACTTCGGGCGGGTAGTCAGTCCGTCAATATTTTACAGGACATTTCCTTCGAGGTCTTCACTAATCAGGTGGTCGCTATTGTCGGTCCGTCGGGAAGCGGGAAATCAACACTCCTGGGGTTGCTTGCAGGCCTCGACCGGCCAACACAGGGATCTATTCGCATCCACCAGACCGACATCACGACCTTAACCGAGACCGAAATGGCTCACTTTCGACGCAACCACATTGGCTATGTGTTTCAAGCGTTTCATCTCATTCCCACTTTGACAGCCCTGGAAAATGTGGCTCTCCCTTTGGAATTGCAAGGAATATCCACGGGCACATTACGAGCCAAAACACTTTTACAATCCGTAGGACTCGAACATCGTCTCCACCATTATCCCGTTCAACTCTCTGGTGGCGAACAGCAACGAGTAGCCTTGGCGCGAGCCTTTATTGTCCGGCCTCCCCTCCTGCTGGCCGACGAACCCACCGGCAATCTGGATAGCTCAACCGGTGCAATGGTCATTGATCTGCTGTGGGACCTTCATCAGCAACACGGCAGCACTCTCATCCTAGTCACTCACGACATGTCATTGGCCGCTCGGGCACAACGTATCCTAACCTTGCGGGATGGAGCAATGGTGAACGAGACGATACCCCCGTTATTATCCTCCGGCTCAGAGGCATGATCCCCGTATCCGTCAAACTCGCCTGGCGGGAAATCCACAGCGCCTGGTCCCGTTTCCTCTTTTTATTTCTCTGCATTGCACTCGGTGTCGGCGCCATTGTGGCGGTAGACCTGTTTGCCGTCAATGTCGAACAGGTCATTCTGGGAGATACCCGTGCCCTGTTAGGGGGTGACGTCGAACTATCATGGCGGCGGGCAATTTCCGACAAGGGTCGTAACGTGGTGGACTCCCTCTCTGACCGTGACATCGTCCTTTCACACGTGACGGAAATCGCCGCAATGGCGACAGTGGACAGCCATAACTCCCAAACGCCTCTTACCCAAACGGCTTCTCAATTGGTGGAACTCAAGGCCATAGATTCGGCCTATCCCCTCTATGGTCGGTTGATAGCGGAGCCTGATCTCCCGATGGCGCAACTGCTAGATCCCCTACCATCCGGATGCGGTCGCTCGCCGTGTTTTGGTGCACTTGTCCAGGAATCCTTACTGATCCGGCTCAATCTTACCGTTGGCAGCGAGCTACAGATTGGCAAAGCGAGCTTCCTTATTACCGCCGTGCTGAAAAAAGAACCGGACAGGATTGCCAATGGATTTAGTTTGGGCCCCAGGGTCATGATTTCCCGTGAAGCGCTCAAAGCCACCACCTTGATCCAAACCGGAAGTCGGATTCAGGAACGATATCGTCTGTCCATATCCGACTCCACCTCTCTTGAGCCTTTAATTGGTGAATTACGGGGACGCCTCAGCCAGGAAGGGGCTCAGGTCAGCTCATTTCGCGATGCTCAGCCACGACTCCGCAGATTCCTTGCCCAATTAAACCTCTATCTTGGTCTGATTGGGTTTACGATCTTATTGGTCGGTGGGATCGGAGTGGCTTGCACAATTCAAGGCTTCCTCACACAAAAAATTCCCATTATTGGCACCCTCAAAACCCTGGGAGCGGATTCTTCACAAATCATCCGTCTTTATCTCACGCAGAGCCTATTCCTTGGAGGAATTGGCAGTCTCCTAGGGGTTATAGTCGGCGTAGTGCTCCACCAAGGACTGCCCTTATTGCTTCAGGGCATTATTCCTGAAACCATGCCCATGAATCCCACTGTCGCTCCCATCCTGCGTGGAGTCCTTCTTGGCACCCTAGCCACACTTGCCTTCTCACTCTGGCCTCTGCTGGCCATCCGTGATGTCTCCCCGGCATTGGTGTATCGACAAGCGGTGGATCACTCCCCGGACATGGCCGACGGCCAATCCAGACTAACCCGATGGCGGATC
>JBDSHB010000332.1:0-9088 GCA_039918695.1 Nitrospirales bacterium
ATGGATTTGAGGCATCGCATCGTCAAAAATACCAAATCCAAAAAATAGGCCAAGGTTGGCCATGATGGTATTTATGGTAACGGAGGAATAATCCATACTTCGCCAGAATGTAAGGAAGATCATGTTCAGTTTCATCCAGGAGATTCCCTAAGAGTCCGTGGAGTCTCAGTAAGACAGGCTTGTTGCGGACATGTTCATCCTCTGTGACAAGATGATAATACAGCCCATCAATTTTGTGGTTTTGGAAAGGAATGGAAATGATGGTTCCCGACCAACTCTCGACCTTCATGTTGCACCCTTCAATACTGCGATGGTCGTGTATATTTTATTTCACGTTACCAAAACCTGAATTCCCTGGCCATGCCTTCCATCAAAAAAACGAATGGGACTTTTCTGGAAATTGCAGGAAAGGATTTATTGAGGATTGAAATCTGGGGTTAATCTGACGTTGTGACATCATTCCCAAACACCACCGGTTTCGGAGACTCGTTTGTCAGCTTCCTACCTTCTGTCTGATAACGGCATACCTGCGCTCACCATTCCTTGTTGTCGCCTTAACCCGTGTTGGGCAGACCTGGCGGATGAGTTGTTTGGCCATTCGGGCTCGATGAAACAGCGTATTGCGCAGGCTGGCGAGCGACCCGACTCACACACGCGTCAGCAGTGCACCCAGCGAAATGAAATGGAACTCGTAGCGCTCAGGATCGGCCGCGAATCGATCGCCATCCGGGCGTACAGCTCGTCGATCAGCTGTGGCCGATCCTTGGTGTTCGGCAGGCCGGACGTGACGACGGGCTCCGAGAACGCGCGGATGAATCCGGCGTAGCTCTCGGCCCAGGCGCGCGGATCCCCACTGCGGGCGAACTCCTCGTTGAAGGGGACCCGGCAGTCGCGGGCCCCCGCCTTGTCGACGCGGAACGCCGGGGGCTCCCCGCTCTCTCCGGTCGACGGCAACAACTCCGGAAGCGATCGATAGAAGACGGGCAAGACGAAGTTCTCGTAGACGTCGCGTGTCAGGCCACCGTCCTCCACCATGTCCAGCATCGCGTCGCTCAGACCGTCGACGATTCCGTTTGCGATGTCGTGCTCATCATTGCGCCCAAAGACCTGTACGAGCAGCTTTCCGCCTGGCTTCAGCTCGGCGGCACAAGCCCGGTAGAAACTCAGGATGTCTTCACGGGCTTGCTGAGTGAAGGCCGCTCTTTCTTTCGGGCTCACGGAGACGCCCTCGCGAAAGGCACGCAGCGCCGGTGGCGAGGGCGAGATGAACTGCGGCAGGCACCTCGTGGGCAACGCGGACATCCAACCCACCGCATTGAAGGTCGTCGCGATGTCAAGACTCGAAGCCGGAGCGACACGCTCGAAGAGCGACCCGCCGATGGCAGCGGGATAGATACCGGCCGTGCGACTCGAGAACGTCCCGCCGGGAAAGAGGTTGGCGAAGAGTCGATTGAAATCGTTCGTCGGCAGATCATCGAAGAAGGTCCAGATGTCGGCCGATGTGCGTTCGCGCAGCGCCTCGATGATCGCGCCCACCGCATGAATCGCGTTGGCACCTTCCGACGAACCGAGGTCGAGCAGAGCAATCGGCGAGCCGTTCGTCGGCAAGGGCAAGTCCGCCATGGCCTCTACGATCCAGGAAAGGAACTCGTCCATCGCCGCGCGCTGCCCGGATGAGTGCGCATCGTAGAAGCCTCCCCCTCTCATACCGGTCGTGCTTGCCAGGCTCAGATCTCCTGACCCGTCGCGTGGAGAGCGCCGGATCTCGTGTCGTGACATCGATACTCGGGCGCTGATGGTAACTTCAAATGCCCTGTTTGCGGGGAAGGAATAGGAATGATAAAAGGCCTTTTTGACTGGACCGGAAAGTACCAAAGCCCTCGTTGAGGAATCAATTCCGTGTGGTCAACACACTCATCCGGTCTCCTGTGTCTGAACCACTCAAAAATTTCATACAAGGGACAAGGGAATTTCTACAATAATTTTCGGAGCTGCCCCGCTCGACCAAGAACTCAAGTTGCACTTATCAGTTGAATTCAAGCCTGTTACTTACCAAAGGAACTAACCATTTTCCTAGACCAATTCGATTCCATGCATGCGAGCAAACAGTTCCCAATCAAATGGTTTTGGGCCCACCGCATGCAGAGGGATTGGCTGAATATTTCCAGGATCCCGGTAGGCTAACATGCAGCCAACGACGTTTTCGGGCTGTTCGATTAACCGCCTGATGGCTTCGTAGGCAAAGAGTTGCGCCATGGTTTTGTCCACCGGAGTCGGGAAGGCGCCTCGTAGGGTATGGCCAAGAATGGTGGCCTTGGTCGCCACTGAAAGGGGGTAGTGTCCAGCTCGCGTTTGCAGGTGGGTCCACTGGGAAATCCGACCGCCGACATAATCCACCAAACCATGGACCCCGCCCTCCGGATGATGTTGGTGAGGCGTGCGTTCGGCCACAATAATGATATGGCTTTTATTCCGGACCCCCAACGTCTGTTTCAGTGTGCCCAGAATGACTTCCTCGATGTAGGCATCCGGATCAGGATGTTCATTAACCAACAGTCCCTCGGCTCGTGCCTGGTACGCACACATTAACGCCAGGTGACCTGATCCTGCCCCCATGACTTCTACGAAAAACACACTGCCCATGGCTGCGCTGGTGGCTTTCAACGATTCGATGGATTGGTTGGCCAGGGCGACCGCCGATTGGAGTCCGAGTGAGGTGGTTCCGGCGATATTGTCGTCGATCGAACCGGGAATCCCCACGACCTGTATGCCGAACCGTTCATAGATGGCACGAGCCCCACGCATGCTGCCGTCACCGCCCATCACGATTAACGCCCCATCCTCCATGTAGGGTTGGAGATGATGAATGGCCGCCAGTTGGGCCTCCTCATCTTTAAAATCTTCAAACCGGCTGCTGCCAATCGGGCTGCTGGCGTGATTACTCATGCCACGTGTGTCCTGTTCGGTGACCAACTCAATCCAATTATTGGCCAAACCCAGAAATCCGTGTTGCACGAAATAGACTTCCAGGCCTAACCGGTTCCCTGTCACGCGGAGTTCCTTCAATGCCGCACCGGCCCCGGCAAAATCCCCACCAGAGACCAGGGCAACGATCCGCCGAATCTGGCGTGGTTTCAGTGTGACCTTTTCCCGACGGCCTTGCTCCGCAGTCATCAAGGCCTCGCGGACAGCCCGTTCGCGTTCTGAAAGGCCCACGGCTGTGGAATAGCCTGACAACTGCCCATGTTCATAGGTGAGGAGGACGACGTTGTCCTGTCCTTCCTTATAGGCTCCAAATTCTGAAAAGGCTTCACTGAATGGGCGAGGATCGAGAAAAATTAAGAGCGCTCGCAGAGTTGAACTGTGCGTATATAAACACAACACTTTTCCCTGGTGGCTCTGACCCAACTGATGGAACCCATCGACCAACTCCACATAAAGTTCAAAGAAGGAGTGCCCTCCCGGATAACTGTACAGCGGGTGTTTAATCAAACGCTGAGCTGTCTTCGTATCGACCCCAAAGGCCTTGGCGGCTTCTTCGACTTCCGCAGTTTTTTCAATACCGGTGGCCCATCCGAAGTCTTGGGATTCTAACGCCCATTCCGTGATGGGCTGGGTCGCCTTGGCTGTCTCGGGAGACAGGATGGAGACGACCCGTTCAAAGAGCTGCCGGGTATTGGGACTCTGACTCACCATGTGGACAAAAGATTTCGAATCCAGGTAGTTATCCAGCTGAAGAAAGTCCAGTTGTTTTCCGACCAAACCTACCGTCCGGACAAGGGCGGTTCCGATCGCGTCAGCCTTGGGAATTCCCCTCTCGGCGTCAAGGACGTTCCTCAATCGGCGCCCCACACGGAACTTCTTACTATCCATCTGGGAGACGCCATGCCGCATCGTGAAAAACAGTGTGCGGGCACTTAAATCCCTGGGCATCAACCAATAGCGGTCATCGCCAATATCAAGGACGATCCGACCCTCCGCGAGATTGGGCGTCATTTGCTCACGTGGCACGATCGCCACGGGGCGTCGTCGTATGGGTTTTTTCGTGGCCCCGATTGGTGCTCGAAACAAGGGAGCAAGCTCGCCCTGAGCGAGAAGCTGATTCCAGGCAGCGAAAAACACCATCTCATCTCCACCGCAGGCTTGCTGAATCACCCTTTGCCTTGCCTCTCTGTAGGCTGCGGCATTGGCAAACCCTGCCTGGGCATTTTGGACAAAGACTCGTATGGCGGCCATGGCCTCCAATGCCCGTTGCGGGCGATCTTCCGATGCAGGCAAAGGGGAATGAGGCTCCGCTCCCTCTACCGGCGGACGCCTGGCAATCGCCTCGCCATACGCTAACAGGCCCTTAATTGTTACAAATTCCAGGTTTTCTACTTCTGCCTTCATCTATTCACCTCATCGAATCCTTCAGCTATTGGTCTCACAGCCATCTTCTTGCCTCATAATAATATTATATGACCTAATCGACAACCCAAGTCCCCGCCACGAACATCTGATTCATTTCCTGCCGACAGGGCATTGTGGTTCTCGCGCTTCGTTGACAAGGAACACCACTGGTCTCACTCACCCGGTGAAGTGAGACCACGCCAACACCATGGAGTCCCGATCGGTGATAAACCATGCTAGAGTTTGACGCTGTAGTGGGCTACACTTCATGAGAACCCACAGGGAGGTGGGATATCTTCTGCGCCAAACAGCACTCCAGCAACACGAATACCTACAATCCGATGAACCTCAAGCAGGAGTTGGAGCTCCCAATCCCCTTTGACACCCATGTATAGAATGATGGGATCGTTTCCACAAATGACGATCATGAAGAACTGATAGGGAAACATTCATGCAAAAAACAAAAATCATCTGCACGATCGGACCGGTAACCGAATCTTATGAGATGTTGCGCAAAATGTATGACGCCGGCATGAATATCGTTCGGTTGAACATGTCCCATGGAACCCACGAATCCCATGCCAAAGTGATCAAACACATCAAGACGCTCAATACCAAGGTCCCATTTCCTATTCCGATTCTTTTAGATACACAAGGCCCTGAAATCCGGACAGGAGATTTATCGATTGATCTCAATCTCAAGGAAGGCACGATCGTGTCTATTTCTGCGCGTGGACCGATGGATGTAGAAGAAAGCTCTATTCACATCAACTACGCCGATTTAATGGAATCCGTGAATGTCGGAGATAAGATTACCGTGGATAATGGACTGATTAATTTTGAGGTCCTTGAAAAACAGGATCGCCTTATGCAGTGCCGGGTCCTTGATGGGGGTGTATTGAAAAGCAAACGCCATGTCAATTTACCTGGGATCCGCGTCAATCTGCCTGCAATTACGCAAAAGGACGAAAAAGATATTGCCTTTGGTTTGGCCGCCGATGTGGATTTTATTGCTCTTTCCTTTGTTCGGGAAGCGAAAGATATCCAACAATTAAGACAGCTTATGGGCCACAAAGTGGGGAGGGTGAAAATTATTGCCAAGATTGAAGATCAGGAAGGTGTCCGGAATCTCGAAGATATTATCCGGGAATCGGATGGCATTATGGTGGCTCGCGGAGATTTGGGCGCAGAAATCGACCTGGAGGACCTGCCGAATGTGCAGCGCAGAATCGTGCGGCTCTGCGCGGAATCCGGTAAACGCGTGATCGTGGCAACCCATCTCCTGGAATCGATGATACACAATCCCATTCCCACGCGGGCCGAGGTCACTGACGTGGCCAATGCCATCTATGAGGAAGTCGATGGGGTGATGTTATCCGGAGAAACCACGGTCGGGAAATATCCGCTGAAATGCATCGAGTATCTGCGAAAAATTTCCATCAAAACCGAAGCCATTCCAGGATTGCAGTTTGCGAAACAGTTAAGACTGACGACAGACAAACAGCAATTAGCCACTGCCGCAGTCCAGCTTGCGGAAGGATTACACGCCAAAGGGATTGTCGTGATCACTCGAAGAGGAATCATGGCGGATCTGGTCTCGAATTGTCGTCCCTTTTCCACGAACATTTATGCCTTCACGAACGGGAGTCAATCCCGTCGAACGATGACGCTGAACCGAGGCGTCTATCCCTTTCGGATCGACTTTAGTTCAGACCCTGAGAAAACGCTCCAAACCGCATTTCGAATTTTAAAAACCCGTGAACACTTCCAAACGGGAGATAAGGTCGTGATTATCTCTGACGTGTTGGCTCAAGAGCGGGTCGATGGCATTCAAATCCGAGCCATTCCCTAAGACAGACCATTTGGTCCACACACATCAGAATCCCAGACGGCAAGCGGTCTTGTGGCACCATTGCCTGACACGTCCCTGTTGTGAAGGTTTCAATGAGGAGCCAAAACCTTATTTTGAATCGGAATGGGGGAGAGGAGTTAGATTTTTCGGATAGCCAGAAGAACCATGGAAATGAGCCAGGCGAAAAAAACAATATTGATGAAAAATCCTTCCATACTATTCTTATCGGCTTTTTAGTTCCTAAAGTTAAGTTTTTTCTTGTTCTTTGAGATTCTTGCATCATTTTTCACTCGTTATCGGTATCCTGCCACAAAATCCATTACGACCCTTGGCCATTCACCACACAACGGATGCCCTTCGGCTCTGGTGATTTTGTTCATTCCAAATGAAAAAGGATGAGGAGACACCTCCTCAGGTGAGCACAAACTACGACGTCGGTGAAGACAGGGTCTTCTGCCTGGAAGGCTGAACTGGAAGGGACACGATACGATCTAAGAGCATATCGGCGAGCTGTCGTTTCGGCATTCGTGGGATGTGATGCGGGGCAGCACCGGGCGTGAGTACATACACCTCATTGGTATCATTTCCAAAGGCAGACTGCTCTCCGCCGATGTGATTCACAATCAGCATATCCAGATGTTTGCTGGCAAGCTTGGCCTGTCCATGCTCAATAAGGTGGTCAGTTTCAGCCGCAAAGCCAATCAGGCGTTGGTGGGTACGCTGGGCGGAGAGTGCCATTAATATATCCGGCGTCCGTTCCAAATCCAACCCTTCGCCATGCCATTGGTCTTTCTTTACTTTCTGAACATGGGCCTGTTTGGGGCGAAAATCTCCTACTGCAGCCGTCATGCAGAGCGTGGTAGCCCATTCAAATTGTGCGGTGAGCGCCTGCAACATATCTTCTGCGGTGACCACAGGGATCACGGTCACGTTCTTCGGAGGCATTAACTGGGTGGGACCCGTTACTAAGACGACCTCGGCCCCACGTGCGGCGGCTGCCTCGGCCAAGGCAAACCCCATTTTACCTGATGACCCGTTACTGATGAATCGCACAGGATCAATGGGTTCCTGCGTGGGACCCGCCGATATCAAGACACGCTCCGCTTGCCAATCCGTTCGGCGATGCAGGAGGTCAACCACCGTCGACATGATGATTTCCTCGGCAGCCAAACGCCCCTGTCCCCATTCTCCGGAGGCCAACGCCCCAACTTCCGGCTCGACCAGGACGACCCCTCGATGGCGCAGAATCTGTGCATGGGCTTGGACCGCCGGATGGGCCCACATTTCACCATCCATCGCCGGGCAGATCATCACCGGACATTGAACGGTGAGTGAAAGGGTTCCGAGTAAATTGTCGGCTAACCCGAGGGCCATTTTGGCGAACGTGTTCGCGGTACAGGGAGCCACGACCAACAAATCTGCCTGTTCCGTTAAGGACAAGTGCTTCATGTCCTGATGGCCGGCAAAAACATCACTCGCCACCGGATTTCCTGACAGCACTTCAAACGTCAGGGGGGCAATGAACCGGGTAGCTGAATCCGTCATGACCACATGAACACCGGCACCAGCTTGAGTCAACAACCGTACAAGCCCCACCGCCTTATAGGCGGCAATACTTCCCGTCACCCCAAGGACAATCCGCTTCCCTGCTAACCCGGTGCTCATCTTCATGTATTCTCTCGCCAAGTGATTTCAGCTAGGCTTCTTCAGGTCCAACCACTGTGCCAAGATGTTGCGCCGTGTCATCGATATACACACTCAATTCTTTTTTGATCTCTTGAGCATTTTCATTCGGCTGTGCATAGAGAGCCGGATCAATGGGACGTTCATTCGCGCGTTTGGCATTTTTAATGGCGTCTTTGGCTTCCTGGCCTATTAAATACGGGACCTGTTGGTTCAGCACTTCTTCCAAAGCCCTCGAGGTGTCTTTTGAAAATTTACTGGCTCCGTAGGGCTCTCCACCCCGAATCAATTGCTTGGCCCGCTGGGCAGCAATTAGCACGATCCGATACCGCGAATCAAATTCTTTTTGGTGATGTTCAGGTAATAACGATAATGCATCCATGGAATATCCTCTTTCCTTTCTGTGAAAAGCACACGTTCAGATGAATAGTCTACACAAATCAATCCCATCAATGCAGCATTTATCGGAACACATGAGCGGCATCGACATGGGTGGTTCGAACGCGTTCAGCCATAATGACGGCTTGAAGTTCCTCGATGGCCTGCTCCAGGGTTTCATTGCGAATCGTATATTGGTATTCCGAATAGCTCCGCATCTCATCCTGGGATTTAAGAAAGCGACGCTCCTGCTCGTCCGATGTATCCGTCGCTCGTTCAACCAGACGGGTCCGAAGAACCTCCAATGAAGGAGGCAGAATGAATACGGTTACAGCTTTTTGAAGATTTTTCATGACCTGCCGCGCGCCCTGCACATCGATGTCCAACAAGATATCCGTGTTCGAACCAGACTCTTGCTCCAACTCCTTCCATGGTGTTCCGTATAATCGTCCATAGACTTCAGCATGTTCAGCAAACGCGTGCTCGGAAATTTTTGCGTGAAACTCAGCTTCCGAAATAAACCTATACTCCTTGCCATCCGTTTCGCCGGACCGTGGCTTCCGCGTGGTGTACGAAACCGAAAGGCGAATGTCGGGAATCGTCTTCAAAATATGCCGGCAGAGCGTCGACTTCCCTACCCCGGAAGGACCTGATACGACAAATAACAATTTTTTTCCCGTTAACGACAACGTTTATCCCACGTTATGACCTGGATTGATCGATTATTCAATATTTTGGACCTGTTCCCGGATTTTTTCTAATTCACTCTTTAAATCCACAACTTGC
>JBDSHB010000333.1:0-7281 GCA_039918695.1 Nitrospirales bacterium
GCGCGTACCAGTGTGCGCCGAGAGCTCAATCCCTATATTCAGGGGGATAACACATAACGACAATGGATACGAATTCGAAAAACAAACTTATGCGATATATGGCGGGAAATTTTTCCTGCCAAGACATCGCCCAACTCATCACGGATTACCTGGATGGGTCGCTGACTCTTGGCGAGCAAGTGCGATTTCAAATACATTTGGGCTTGTGTTTTGCCTGCCGTAATTATTTACGTCAGATGAAATACACCATTGGGACCCTCCGTCAATTGCCTCCTGAGCCGGTCCCCCAACATATGAAGGAGGAGCTTCTCGAACGGTTTCGGACCTGGAAGCAACGCCACCCTCAATCCCCGGTAAAATCCGAAATCGAGTAATCGACGCGTAGGACGGTTGGTGCGGGTCCTCTTCTCACTGGTCACCCAATGCGGTGGACAAGCCTTATGGAGTGTCACAACCCTTCTTGTTTTAATTGTCCTGTTTTAATTAAAGGAGTTAATCATGGCTTTGAAAGATTCGACGATGCTCCCGCTGGGGACGTTCTTGCCTCACTTTGAACTGCCGGATGTTCGGACAGGTCATGTAATTTCCCCTGAAAATTTCGTCGGAAAACCAGCCATTCTGGTGATGTGTATTTGTCGACATTGCCCGTATGTCGTCCATGTGCAGGAGGAATTGGCCAAACTCGGTCGGGATTATCAAAAGAAAAATGTTGGCATTGTGGCGATGAGTAGTAATGACGTGAAAAATTATCCTCAGGATTCCCCCGCAAGACTGAAAGAAATGGCGGAGGAATTGGATTTTCGCTTTTCCTATTGTTATGACGAATCTCAGGAAGTGGCGAAGGCTTTAACTGCGGCTTGTACTCCGGATTTCTTTGTGTTTAATGAGGAGCGAAAATTGGTGTATCGGGGGCAATTGGATGATAGTCGACCGGGAAATGGGAAGCCTGTGACCGGGCGGGATTTGCGAAAAGCCTTAGAGGCCGTTCTGGACGGGAAACCCGTTTCAGTGGAGCAAAAACCTAGCGCGGGCTGCAATATAAAATGGAAGACCGGGAATGAGCCGGATTATTGATAATCAATGTGGGAGGAGGGAAAGTTGATGCGTGGGAAGTAGAGTACAAAGACTTCCTCATTTGAGTTGATTCAAGATTTTTTCTTTCCTGACCTATTCCTTTTCACATTCCCCCCTTATTCCTTCACGGATTTTTTAAACACAATATCTCCGTAATAGGCGACGGCGGACTCTTTGGTGTTATCCGTGTCGGTCATGATGGCGACTCCTGAGATGTGTGGGGGATCTTCTCCGAATGCTTTCCTGTAGTCTTCATAGATATTGCGTTCCTCGGTTAGCCATTGATTTAATTTGGCACTTCCGCTTTGCGTGACGAACATGTAGACCCGATCCGTATAAGGATTAGGGACCATCGTGCCGATGGGGCTTTTGCTTTCCCAAATATAATTGATGGCTCCAATGGGAGGGTATTGGCCATAGAGCAATTTGATGGTTTCAAATTTCGCCTGTTCAAAAAACCCGACCTGACTGCTGTCATATTGAAAAGTGATGTAGAGCCGTGCCGGATAGTCATCTCCTGATTTTTGAGCGACATCCCCATTTTGAAGAATATTTTCAACTTTCCATCGCCACTTAATCACCGGATATTCCTTTGGGTCGATCGTGATTTCCCGGGTCAGGCCGGAGGAGGATTGACGACTAATAGCCTTGACCACTACTTGCTGCTCGTCTTTGACGAGATTATATTGGGTATGTTCTGGAATTTTTTCGAAAATCAGCGGTTTCCACCCTTGAGGAAATGGTCCTCCCGGAGTGGCGAGCGAGAAGTTACCGACGACCAGTTGGTCAGGGCCTTCTGCGATGACCGAAGTCGGATGGGTCAGGCTTATGAGGCCTAAGGCCAGTGTGAGAAGGCAGAAGGAGGCGCGTCGGGATCTGGTGGGTGTCATGCCTGGTCTCCGAATGAGGTTCAGTGTGGTTCAATAATATGTTGACAGACTCAGTTGGCTCTAAGCCTATCAAAGAGCCACCATTAAAGGGGTATCGGGGACAAATGAGACACCATCTTACCTGATCCACGTGAAAAGTTTGCGGAGGAACTGTTTCTTTCCTTCCGTCAGCGTGGTTTTTCGCCAGGCATTCGCGGACTTTTTAACGACTTCTGCTTGGGTCGGGTAGGGGTGAATGGTACTGGCGATGGTGTTAAGTCCCAGGCCTCCCTTCATGGCCAGGGTAAATTCACTAATCATATCGCCCGCATGGGAGGCGACGATGGTGGCTCCGACTATTTTATCGGTTCCTTTTTTTACGTGAACTCTGGCGAAGCCCTCCTCTTCCCCATCCAGAATAGCCCGATCGACTTCATTAAGAGGAAAGGTGAAGGTGTCGATTGGAATGTTTTTGTCCTTTGCATCCTTTTCATATAGGCCGACATGGGCAATTTCCGGTTGGGTATAGGTCGCCCAGGGAATCACCAGTTGGTCCGTGCTGCCGTAACCAAGGCCGAACGGATGGGGAAACAGAGCGTTCTGAATGACGATTTGCGCTTGGGCATCAGCCGTATGCGTGAACTTAAAGGGAGAGCAGATATCTCCTGCCGCAAATATTTTGGGGTTGCTGGTTTGAAGTCGATGGTTGACCTTTACACCGGTTTTGTCGAATTCGACCCCAACGGCTTCTAGCTCCAATCCCTTAATGTTCGGACTGCGGCCGACTCCTACCAGAATTTCATCAACCGGGATGTCGTAATGGGTGCCATGCGAGTCAACCTTCAGATGCTTGGCGCCTTTGTCTGAATGAATTTTCAAGTCCTTGCCGCAACAAAGCAGTTGCACCCCGTCCCGCAAAATCGATTGTTCCACGATATCGGCAGCATCCCGGTCTTCATTGGGAAGAATGCCGTGCATCGCTTCCACCAAAAACACCTGGCTGCCGAATCGGGCAAATGCTTGGGCCAACTCGCAACCAATGGGACCGGCACCAATCACCCCCAGTCTTGGAGGAAGTTCGGTCAGAGAAAAAATGGTTTCGTTGGTGAGATAGGCTGTGTTGGCCAAGCCCGGAATTGGTGGGGCGGTGGCGCGGGCTCCGGTGCAGATGACCGCTTTGGCAAATTGAAGTGTCGTTCCATCCACATCGATCGTGCTTGAACTGGTGAACCGGCCGTTGCCGATAAAGACATCCACTCCCAGTTTGGTATAGCGATGCGCTGAGTCGACATGACTGATCCGGGCTCGCAGTTTTCGCATGCGGGCCATGACGGCACCGAAATCCCGTTTGACCTCACCGGAAATATGTACCCCAAATTGTTCGGCTTCTCTGACTGCGGTCCAGGCTTTCGCAGCCCGTATGACGCCTTTGGAGGGCACGCATCCTACATTCAGGCAGTCTCCTCCCATCAGGTGTCGTTCGATCAACGCCACCTTGGCCCCTAAGGCTGACGCAATCGCGGCGGTGACCAACCCAGCAGTGCCGGCCCCGATGATGACGAGGTTATATCGTCCGGACGGCACTGGATTGCGCCATTGTGGCGGATGCACATTATTGACCAATTCCTGATTATATTGGTCCTGGGGAAGGACTAAACCGGTATGGGCTGGTGATTGTGTGGTGTTCATCGGAGGCCTCTAATTTGGTAAAGGTTCAAATTGTTTTTGATTTAGTATTGATGCCCCCGTTTTGAGGCTTCTTCCATTTCTGGTAGGCCACCGGCATGAGGGCCAACAGGCCTAGGAGCGTAAAGGCGAGTAGGACCGGTGGACTGGCAATTTCGCTCAAGGAACTAATGGTGCCCAATTGGCGACCGGCAAAAGCAAAGACAAAGCTGCCGGGAATGATGCCGATGGATGTCGCCAGGACATAGGTGCCGAGGTTGACACGGGTGAGGCCTGAGACCAGATTCACGAGAAAAAATGGAAAGGCCGGAATGAGTCGAAGGGTCATAAGATAACTAAACGCATTATTGGCAAATCCTGCTTGAATGGTCCCGAGTCGGTCGCCAAACTTGCGCTCCACCCAATCGTGGAGCAGATAACGGGCGGCCAAAAAGGCGAGCGTCGCTCCAGCGGTGGCTCCGATGTTGACGAATAGGGTTCCCATCAGACTTCCAAATAGAAATCCCCCCGTCAACGTTAAGATCGCTCCACCGGGAAGCGAGAAGGCGGTTTGGAGGATATAGACAAGAATAAAGACGGCGACGGCTATTTCATAATGGGAGGCCGTATACGCTAATAAGGTGTCTCGATTCGCTTTTAAGGCCTCCAGAGAGAGATATTGGCCAAGATCAAAATACAAAAAGGCACCGATCCCTGCCAGCAGAATGCACCCGATAAGAATCTTTCCCATCAATGAATTGGGTGCGTCGGTTGGCGTGGTAGACGGATGGGACATGTGAGGCTCCATTATGTGGGTTTTCATGAAAATTCTCCAGTCATGTTTGTGGCAATGAGTTAATTGGCAGACCGGGTATCGCCACTATTCCGTTTGTGTGAGGGAGAGAGATTGGAGACTCTATGCCTGATTCCCTAGAGGCGTCGTCGGCGATATTGAGCTGTAGTCCTGATTTTGTGCTATCTGTTACGAGGAAAATTTGAAGGGCAGAGATGGCCGTTCCATCCTGGATTGACGCTTCTTGTGCAAGCCATTCCGACAGGGGGAAATCTTGAAAATTCCCGCTAAAATTACGCGGGCGTTAATTTTCCGACAAGTTCCTCAGCCGGATAGGTGAGAATTTCAGCAAGCGTGGGATGGTAATGAGGTATGCGGAGAAGATCGTGAACCGTCCCATGAAAGTGCATGATGGCAATCAGTTCATGGATGAGTTCAGAAGCCTCCGGCCCGACGATGTGGCCACCGAGAATCTCACCAGACTGAGGATGACAGAGCACTTTGACGTGTCCATACGTTTCGCCCAGGCAGAGAGACTTTCCATGGTCGTTAAAGGGGTAAGAAGCGACAAGATAGGGGAGTTGACGGTCAAGGCATTCCCGTTCGGATAACCCCACGCTGGCCACCTGGGGATCGGTAAAGACCACCTGGGTTTTGAGACGGTCAGAAAAATATTTGGGAGGTCGATTCGAATGAACGGCGTTCCATCCGGCGATTTCGCCCTCTTCGATGGCGATATGGACGATTTCATAGCCGCCGTTCACATCTCCAACGGCAAAAATATGCGGCTGGGATGTTCTCATTTCCTTGTTCACTAAAATGGCCTTCGTTTGATGGGCAACCTGAGCCGCGTCCAAATTGAGGCCGTCGATATTGGGGCGGCGGCCTAGGGCCTGGAGGATTGAAGTGGCGGTGAGGTGCTGTGGTTGACCTTGATGCAGAAAGTGAACGGTCTTCATTCCGCCGGACGTCTCGACATGCTGGAGGTGTGTATTGGTATAGACGGTCATTCCTTCAGCCCGGAGGTGAGCTTCAACTGGCCGGACCAGATCTTCGTCCGAGTCCGAGAGAATTTTGTCGCTTCGTTGAAGCAGCGTGACGTTAACGCCAATGCGAGAAAAAAATTGAGCGAGTTCCAACGCGACCGGCCCGCCGCCCAGAACGATCATGGATTCAGGCGGTGAATGAAGCTCGAGGGCCTCATCACTCGTGAGATAGCCAGCTTCTTCTAATCCTGGAATGGCGATTCGCGAGATCACTGACCCGGTGGCGATGATGTACGCTTTCGCCGATAGCTGGTGTTGACCGGCTTGAATGGTCGTCGGCGAAACAAAGTGGGCATGTTCCTGATAGAGGGCAAATCGAGGGTGTTGAAGTGCCTGGATGCGATCTTCAGCAAATTCCTTGATTAACCGATTTTTTCGATCAATAATGGCTGAGAGGCTTACTTGGAGATTGGATGCGTGAAGACCGAATTCCGGCGCTCGACGGATGAGCGCCGCGAGATCCGATGAGCGGAGGATGGCTTTGGTCGGCATGCACCCTCGTAAAATACAGAGTCCACCCAAAGGTCCCTGGTCGACAATGCCAACGCTGGCCCCTTCTGTTTGGGCGGTGCGTGCTGCTGCATAGCCCGCCGATCCCCCTCCAATTATGATGATGTCATGGGAATGCGTCATGTGGAAGCCCTGTTATTATCGATGAATAGAGAAAATACATGGTCGAATTACGAGTCCAAGTATGTAGCATGAACACATCTTACGAAGAAAGGCAGTTGTGCTGGCGGCCAGTGCTTCTTGTCCTTCTGGGTTGGTTGACGTTGGGTGGCTGTTTACCCAAGTCTATTCCTCTGGCTTCCCTGCCAATGGAACAGCCCATGGCTACTGACTTGAATCTGACCGGGATTGACCAGTATAAGGCTGGACAATGGATGGAAGCCTTTGAGTCGTTTGACGCATCCTTACAGATTGATCCCGATTTTGTAGAGGCTCATTATAATGCGGCCCTAGCGCTGCACCAGATGGATCGGCATGAGGAGGCGACTCGACATTTTCGACGGGCAGGGGAGTTGGATCCTCGGAATGCGACGATTGCCAATTCTGTTTTGTATCGGAATCATCTGGGATTGTCTTCGACGCTCGAGCGCCACCTGAGCGGAGGTTATCGGTATCAGCATTAACCTCCTGGAGAAGGTGGGAGATGATGGAAGGTGGGTGTTTTGTGATGTTTCCTACAGGCCAGGGTTGTTGGAAGACGTCGTCTGTTTTTGCCTGATTTCTTCGACTTTCGCGATGAGTGTTTCCACTTGATAGGGTTTTTGAATAAACGCCGCCATGTCCGGGTTGTGAAATCTTTTCATCGCTTCTTCCTCGGAATATCCACTTGATAAAATCACCGGAATGGTTGCGTTAAGCCCTTGAATGTGTTCGAGGAATTGTTGACCGTCCATATTGGGCATGGTGAGATCTAAGAGGACGACCATAATTTCGTGCTGATGTTGCTGGAAGACCTGAATGCCGATTTGTCCATCCGAGGCGACTAAGGTTTGCAATCCCATTTCTTCAAAGATCATAGAACAGGCCACCCGAACGTCCTCTTCGTCATCCACCACCAACACCATGGGTTTTTTTGTCAGTGAGGCATGTTGAGTTGGAATTGAGAAGACCGGCCCCTTCTTTATTGAAGGACTGGGCTTAGTGGCGGGAAACAGTAACGTAAATTCTGTCCCGACATCCGGTTGACTTCGGACGGCAATGGAGGCGGCATGTGCCTGAGCGAGTCCAAGAAGCGCTGCGAGTCCAAGTCCTCGTCCAGGGAGTTTGGTCGAAAAAAATGGGTCAAAAATTTTTGGAATCATCTCGGACGTCATTCCGCATCCGG
>JBDSHB010000334.1:0-4439 GCA_039918695.1 Nitrospirales bacterium
GAATCTCCCGTGCCTGCGATAGTCGTGATCACACCTGTTACTAAATCCAGCATACGGATGCGATTATTACTCTGATCGGCAATATAGAGGCGTACACCATCCACAACTAACGCCACCGGTTCATTCAACGAAGCAGAAATCCCTGGACCACCGTCCCCCGTCCATTTCGACTGACCGTTCCCGGCCACGGTCTGGATAATCCCCGTTTTAGAATCTACCCGTCGAATGCGATGGTTCCACGTGTCGGCAATAAAAATGGTCCCTGCCGCATCCACGGCAACGGAGGAGGGGAAGTTTAATTGTGCACTCGTGGCCAAGTCCCCGTCTCCGGTAAACTGATCTTTTCCAATCCCCTTTCCGACGATGTAGCGAACCGTTCCACTCAGATCAGGCGTTTGGGAGTAGGCCTGGCCCGGAATCTCTTCCACATCCGCAAGAGGATCAATCTCTTCCTCTACGTGAGAAATTGGAGATGGAATCGGTGCTTGTGGATTTTCCCCACCGACGCGGCGGGTGCCAACACACCCGGCTACCGTTTCGATGACACCAGTCGAATGTATCAGTCGGCGAATGACGTGATTTTCAGAATCGGCAATCAGGAGGTTGCCTTCAGGGTCAAAACGCACATTCTTGGGTTCATTCAAAATTGCTTGGGTCCCTAATTGTCCGTCGCCCTCATACCCAGATTCCCCCGTCCCCGCTATCGTGACAATCTGCCCACTCTTCCCTTGCCCAATCATCTGTTTAGTGTCCTAACTGCTTTAGGATGTGATCGCCCATTTCAACGGTTCCAACCAGCGTACTTTCCTTACTTTCAATATCTTTCGTGCGATATCCCTGCTCAAGAGTCTTCTGAATCGCCGATTCAATCATCTCAGCTTCTTTCGTCAACTCGAACGAATAGCACAACATCATGGCTGCCGAAGCAATTGTCCCAATAGGATTGGCGAGGTTTTTTCCGGCAATATCCGGGGCGCTCCCATGGATAGGCTCAAACATTCCCACTGTCGCTCCGACGCTGGCAGAAGGGAGCATGCCTATCGACCCGGTCAACATCGCCGCCTCATCACTCAGGATATCCCCAAACAAATTAGTCGTCACAACCACGTCAAATTGCTTGGGATAGCGAACGAGTTGCATGGCACAGTTGTCCACATACATGTGACGCAATTCCACATCTGGGAAGTTCTGATGCACGTTGATCACTTCTCGCCGCCAAAGCTCGGATGACTCCAAAACGTTGGCCTTATCGATAGAGTGAACAAGGCTACGCCGTTTCCGGGCGGCCTGAAAAGCCACATCAGCGATACGTCGGATTTCCTCCGTCGTGTAGACTTCAGTATTGAATCCCCGATGTCCTGTCGCCGTTTTTTCAATGCCTTTCGGTTTGCCAAAGTAAATCCCACCGGTCAATTCCCGAACAACCAGAATATCAATGCCCTCGACGACTTCCGGTTTTAGACTGGACGACCCGATTAACGCTGAATACATTTTTGCCGGTCGGAGGTTAGCGAAAAGTCCAAGCTGCTCCCGCAACCCGAGCAAGGCGCGTTCCGGCCGGCGCTCATACTCAAGGCCCTCCCACTTCGGTCCGCCCACAGCTCCTAAGAGGACGGCATCACTCGATTGAGCCAGCTTCAGGGTCTCGGCCGGCAATGGAAAGCCTGTCGCGTCAATCGCCTCCCCACCAACCTGCCCATAGGTAAAGGTAAATTGATGCCCACATTTCTGACCAATGGCCTCAAGAACCCTAATCGCTTGTGGCATAATTTCAGGTCCGATTCCATCACCCGGTAATACGGCAATCCGTTTCTTCATGATTCCCCCGATAATATGATGAACATCTTTAGGTTAATTCCAGCGATAACTGCGTACCTGAAATGGGCTACCAGAAACTACATGCCCAAGGGCAATAAAATGGCAGGAAATCAGGGGCTCATTTAATTGGATGAAGGGAACGCTTTCTTCAACACAACCCGATTTTTTGTTCGGCTCTGGCATGTCGTTCCGCCAAATCCGCCAATTTATTGAGCGCATTGAGGTAGGCCTGCGCAGAAGCAAGAATAATATCCGTATCTGATCCATGACCGGTAACGGTCTCACTATTTTCCTCGACGCGGACGGACACTTCTCCCTGCGCATCGGTACCACCCGTAATCGCTTTGACGATGTAGGCACGAAGAAGACTTTTCGTTTCAGTCAAGGCCGCAATGGTCCGATACACCGCATCCACCGGACCATCACCCGTACCCGTTAGTTTCGCCATACGCCCATCCATCATCAATTCCACCATCGCGGACGGGCGCTGCTCCAACCCACTCTCTACATGCAACCCCTTTAAGGCATAGCGCTCAGGAACTTTGGTAATAGCCTTATTGACGATTGTCTCCAAATCCTCTTCAAATAATTCCTTCTTTTGATCCGCCAGACGTTTAAAGCGTTCAAAGGCCTCTTGCAATTCCTGATCAGAAAGGGTGTATCCCAGGTTGGCCAGTTCCTCACGAAAGGCATGTCGACCTGACAGTTTACCCATCACCAATCGACTTTGGGTTAATCCGACGGATTCCGGCCGGATAATTTCATAGGTACTTTTGTCCTTGAGCAACCCGTCCTGATGAATGCCTGATGTATGCGCAAAGGCATTGGCACCCACAATCGCTTTGTTGGGCTGTACCACCATCCCGGTGATATTGCTCACCAAACGGCTAGCTTTGGAGATTTCCTCTGTGCGTATATTGGTATCGGACTGGTAAAAATCTGTTCGCGTACGCAGTCCCATCGCGACTTCTTCTAATGAGGCATTGCCGGCTCGTTCACCAATCCCGTTGATCGTACATTCCACCTGGCCTGCTCCCGCATAAATGGCGGCCATGGAATTGGCGACTGCCAACCCTAAGTCATTATGGCAATGGACGGAAATAATGGCCGTCTCTATCCCACGGACTCGCTCTCTTAATGTCCGGATAATTCGTCCAAACTCCTCAGGAGTCGTGTACCCTACTGTATCCGGAATATTTACCGTTCCCGCTCCAGCTTCCACCACGGCTTCCACCACCTCACAAAGATACGTCAAATCAGACCGGGTGGCATCCATGGGAGAATATTCCACGTCCTCAACATAACCCCGAGCATGGCGAACCATCTCCACCGCTCTCTTGAGGGCCTCATCCCTGGTCATGCGAAATTGATGTTTCAGGTGGATATCCGAAGAAGACAAAAACGTATGGATACGGCATTTGGGTGAACCTTTGAGTGCCTCCCAAGCCCGGTCAATATCTTCAGGCTTCGCGCGGGCCAGACTGCAAATGATCGGACCTTCCACTTCCTGGGCGATACGATGAATCGCTTCAAAATCACCAGGTGAACTAAACGCGAACCCGGCTTCGATAATATCTACATTCAACCGGGCCAATTGCTTCGCCACGAGGATTTTTTCTTCGATGTTCATGCTTGCGCCAGGCGATTGCTCTCCATCCCGCAAGGTGGTATCAAAAATTCGAATCATCCGTGTCATGGCTCATTATCCTCACATTTGGCCTTCATTCAACGTCTCTTTTCTCTTGCATGGCGGTCATTTATTTGTGGAGTCCATCAGGCCTTACCTCTTCAACCGGCTTTTTGCCCGTCAACCCTGCGACAAGCTTCCATCCTTGCTCCAATATGCCCGAAAGCGCATAGGCAGCAAACACGACAAAAAGCATCGCCTGTGGATACGCTAGGACCGCCATGAGAACGAGGACGGCATACACTAAATAATTAAAGTGGTGGTGCTCCTGTGTTTTTAATTCTTTCAGACTACGATAACAAAACGTACTCACCATGAGAAACGCCAGCACCAGGGTCAAGACAATCCCAAGAATAGGCTTCACCTTCTCCCCTAGCGGCGCAACATGTTGATCGAAAATCACCAACGTGGCCATCACCCCCGCTGCACCAGGAATAGGAAGCCCAGTAAACGGCTTGCCATCTCCGCCTGTCGTGGCCAACACGTTATGCCTGGCCAATCGCAGGGCACCACAAGCAACAAAGGCAAACATCACCGCGGCCCCCAACATCTTCGGCGCACTGAGCGCCCACGAATACATCAGCAAGCCCGGAGCCACGCCGAAAGCCACGACATCTGCCAACGAATCATATTGCAATCCGAAGTCACTCGTACTTTTCATCAGACGGGCTGACGTCCCATCCAACACATCAAAAACGATCGCCACAAGAATCGCAATGGCGGCCGATCCATAATCGCCCCCAAAGACAAACAAGATAGAGGCCAGGCCACTAAAAAGATTTCCGGTGGTCAGGAGATTGGGAATGAGATAGACGACCCGTCGTTTTTTGGGTTGTTTCATGAAGGCTCCGCGCATAGCAACTCCGCCACGATGGACGATCCCCCCTTCACTTTCTCGCCAACCTTAACTTGAATGGCACTATCGTGAGGAAGA
>JBDSHB010000335.1:0-10267 GCA_039918695.1 Nitrospirales bacterium
GCATAATGATTTTGCTCAAATTCTTCGAATACCCGTTCGGCATCCTCAACACTCAATCCTTCTTTCACCGTAAAATAATAATCCAAGGCCAAATCCCATTCCGGATTTTTATAATAGGTAATGCCAAACTTTTCAGGATTCTTCGCGACAGGGGTATGCTTGCTCAAATCAAAGGTCCCAAATCCAATTGAATGAACGTGTTCTCGATTATCTTCTAAAAATTGGATAGAGAATTTCGCATCCTGGTAGGTTTCCCCCGGGAATCCAAAAAATCCCATAACATGATTCCAAACGCCATGTTGGGAGGACAACTCTAAGCTTCGCTGGATTACCTCCGTCGTGGTTGCCTTGTCCATGAGTTGAAGCACACGTTCACTTCCAGATTCATAGCCCATATGGAGAAATTTGCATCCCGATGTCTGGGCATCTGCCCAGACTTGGTCCTCAAGGAGACTCTTTTCAAAACGAATATGTGTAGTCCAGGCAATATCCAAATTCGACTCAATCAATTTCTTCGTAAGCTTCCGAAATAAGGCAGGGGGATAAGATTCATCCGTAAAATGAAAACTCCGGGCATGATACTTATTTTTCAAATAGGTGAGTTCATCAATAATCTGCCAATCCCTTTTGGTCCGGTACCCTGCCGTATAACCCTCACCATGATCACAGAACTCACACCGCCCCCAATAACATCCGCGAGTGGCTAAATAGGGAAGAATCGGCTCAGGTACAAAGTATTTCTCTAAAGGCAATCCATCGAAATCCGGGGGAGGCAACTCGCCCATATTTTCGGCGTAGGATTCTGAATTGACATGAATTCCCGCTGCATCTCTGAATAGTAAATTAGGAACATGCGATAAATCCCCATCCGAGCCTATGGCTTCCACCAATCGCAACAGGGCAGTTTCACCCTCATAGACAATCGCGCTGTCAAATAAGGCGAATAACTTTGGAATATCTGGAAGCACTTCTCTCAGACGGGTTACGGTATTGCCCCCAATGGTTATATGAATATCGGGGAATTGCTCCTTAATGAGTGCACAAAATGTCATAGAGGAAAACAATTGCTGTCGAAGAACAATTGAAATCCCAATAACATCGGGCTTTTCAGCTAGGATGGCAGGCTTCAGGATTTCCTCAAACACGTCCCGATAGACATTGACTTGAGTATCTTCAACGGCTTCAAGCACTTCAGACGACATAAACAGCTTATAGGATAAATCAGTTTCCATAGGAGGCATGCAGATTCTTGCCGGGGCATACACCAGGGATATTGTGGCAGTCACCTCCCTGAAGGTGTTCATCACCCATTCCAGCTTCTCACTCTCGTAAAACTCTTGGCTTCGAACAATTTCCTTCGCTTTCTCAGCTCTTTCAGCTAAATCGCTCATGTAGGCTCGGGTACAATTGCAGAGAGCTAACTGAAGGTCCACTTCCGCATCAGTTAACTCACGACTCTTCCCAATCTTTTTGAGGCGATCAAGTTGCTGGGGAACTTTTTTAAGAATTCGACGGAGGAAATCCCGGCTAAAATACCAGTCGTACATTTCTAAATTGACATCTTTTTGAACGACGTCATGGCCGGCAGATCGAAGAAAAGCCGTTAAGGTTGGAAGGCTCAGATAGGGTTCTGATGGGTACCAATCTGGGGGAAAGACCAACAGGATTTTGGCCTTGCTGGTTGAATCTTTGAAATTAGTCGTTACTGGTAATTGAATCTTATCAGGGCGAATCAACCCACCTTTATCATAATTTATCCTCATATTTACACCCTAGGTAAAATTATTTAATCGCGTTTAGGTCAATCAAACCGAAATGATGATAAACCTATTCATCTATAATCATATCTAAAATAACTCATTGATTTTAAATATCTTTTTCATTAGATGGATTCACCATTCTAAGTCCTTGAAAAAACCATGGTCAAGGGCAATTGCACAGGAGAACAGTATTAGAAAAATTTTAAATATTTGACCGAATACTATCTTCATATTAAAATCATTTATCTGCCCTAGGAATTCCTTCCTTGCCTGGTAGCGTACTCTATCATCAACAACTCTTAAATTTCTTAGGATAGCTAGGAATTAGCTGTGAGGAAATGACCATGAGCAATACAATTATGCCTGGATGTCGGAATTGGATGTCGTATTTAATGGATTCGTTAGTCAATGCTGGAACAATGCCCTCATGGGAAGCCCTCCAATATCTAGTGACTAACCTGTTAGGTGAGACGCCCAATCCCCACCTCCATCAAAGCAAATCCCCTTATGAAAGCATACAACAATTCCTCCACCGTATTTATGGACCAATCGTTGAAGCCGCCTCCCGCACGGTTGAGATTCCAGCCCAAGCCATGATTCATATGTTTACGGATATCAGTCTCATGGGAAAATCGGCAGTCTTGGTTGTGTATTTTCCAGGACAAAACGCTCCGCACCAATTGTTACTATTAGACTCGGTGCCAGCCTGGGACTTGGTATTTGAAAATTCCTCTGCGTTCGATAGCTGGGCTGAAGAACGATATCAATGGATAGTGAAAGCCCTTCAGAGCATTGGACACCCCATTGAATCTTCTATGCTTGAATGCCCCACCACCCTCCAACCGATTCTGGTCTAATAATACTAAACATGCTTATCAGGACGCAGACGGAAGAGCCCAGTAGGTCACAACTACCCCCGCGATTGGGCCAATAAGGAAGCCTTAATTTGAACGCAACCATCCCAGGATAATAATTTTCCTGGGGTTCGTTGAAAGGAAGCCGCCCAAAATACTAGCAAGAGTCTCACTTAGCTGGGACTTTCATGACCGGCTATTCTAGCCAGACAGCCTTTCCCTCCATCAGACTTGACAGTCCAAGTGACGAGGCGCTATCCATGAAGCCTTACAAGACAACATGAGGTAAATATGCCAATCAATGTGTTACTCAAAAATTCACCGCGAGGAAGGGGCCCAGAACCAGACCAAGCCCGCTCAAAAGAATTCCAGGAACTACCAGAAAAGGAAAAGCGGGCAAAGGAAGCTGAGTTGGCAGCCCAAGAAATTCAGGACTTATGGGAGTCACAAGAGGTCGGAATTACCAAATGGTCGGGTGAACGTGGCCAACGATATTCTGATCCAGATTAGCACTCGTAGCTTTCAGACCAGCTTCATCGCACTCCTCCTCTGCCTTCTCCTTGAGGTTTTAATAGCACGATCCCGTCACCCTAAAAATTCGAAAGTCAAAATGCTGCACACCCAAACCCTCAAGTAGGGTCATAGCCCAAATTTGAGGAGAGCCAACGTTCTACCTCCGATACTTCCATCCCTTTCCGCTTACCATAATCCTCGATCTGATCTTTCTTCACTTTTCCAACAGAAAAGAATTTGGCTTGGGGATGAGCAAAGTAGAAACCACTGACAGATGCGGTGGGATACATCGCGTACGACTCGGTCAATTGAATACCTACCGTTTTTTCTACTTGCAGCCATTCAAACAGGTGCTGTTTCTCAGTATGGTCGGGACAGGCCGGATACCCGGGTGCTGGGCGAATCCCACGATATTTTTCTTGAATGAGTTCCTCGTTTGTCAATTGCTCGTCTTGGTTAAATCCCCATTCCTGCCGGACTTCGCGATGGAGCCATTCAGCAAGGGCCTCGGCTAAACGATCAGCCAGGGCTTTAGTCATAATGGCATTATAATCATCATGGTCTTTTTCAAACCGCTGACAAATGGCTTCGATGCCGATTCCCGCCGTGACCGCAAACCCACCAATATAATCAGCGACACCGATTGACTGTGGGGCCACAAAATCGGCCAACGCATAGTACGAGTCCCCTCTGGGTTTTTCTACTTGTTGTCTCAAGGTATGAAAGACCGATACCAGTTCCGAACGGGTCTCATTGGAATAGATGGTGATGTCATCGTCCTGACTGTTGGCTGGAAATAATCCATAGACACCTTTTGCCGTGAGGAGCTTTCGGTCCATGATTTCCTGTAAGAGCTTATGAGCATCATCGAAGAGTTCTTTGGCTTTTGGCCCAACGACCGAGTCTTCAAAAATCATTGGATATTTTCCACGTAATTGCCAGGCGCGAAAAAATGGAGACCAGTCAATTAGGGGGACAAGGGTCTCGAGGGAAACATTCTCAAGAACTTTAACACCAAGGAAACTTGGCTTGGCAATGCTCGTCGTTTCCCAATCTATGACGAAACGCTGTTTTCTTGCTTCCTCCAGTGATACGAACTTTTTGGCCGTGTTTTTGGACAGATAAGCCTCTCGCGTTTTCCGTTGTTTTTCTTGGACTTCCTGCACAAAGGCGTCCTTATCGTTCGGACTCATTAACTTGCGCACGACATTGACCGCTAGGGACGCATCTAAAACATGTACAACGGGGCTGGTATAGCCTGGCGCAATTTTTACGGCAGTGTGAGCTTTGCTGGTGGTCGCTCCCCCAATTAATAGAGGGATAGAGAAACCTTCTCTAGTCATTTCTCGTGCATTATGGACCATTTCATCCAACGAAGGTGTAATCAATCCGCTGAGCCCAATCAGATCAACTTTTTCTTGACGAGCTGTCTCCAAAATTTTATCACAAGGAACCATCACTCCCAGATCAAGAATTTCATAATTATTGCAGGCCAGCACAACTCCAACGATGTTCTTCCCAATGTCATGCACATCGCCCTTCACTGTTGCAAGCAAAATTTTACCCTGTGTTCTGCTCTCGCCTTCAACTTTTTCCGCATCCATAAACGGCAATAAATACGCCACAGCCTTTTTCATGACCCGCGCGCTTTTGACCACTTGGGGCAAAAACATTTTCCCCGCACCAAATAGCTCTCCGATCACATTCATCCCATCCATTAATGGCCCCTCAATGACATCCAGAGGTTTATTGAGTTTCTGGCGGGCTTCCTCCACATCGGCATCGATGAATTCGACAATCCCTTTAATCAACGCATGCGCCAGACGTTCTTCTACTGTCCCCTGCCGCCATGCATCATCTTTCACAATCGTTTTGCCCTGTTGCTTGACCGTCTCGGCAAAGGTCACTAATTCCTCAGTGGCTTCTGGCCGTCTATTCAACAGGACATCTTCTACTAAGTTAAGTAGATCTTTGGGTATTTCTTCGTAGACTCCTAACTGACCGGCATTCACAATCCCCATATCCATTCCCGCTTTGATGGCATGGTAGAGGAACGCGGAATGAATGGCTTCGCGCACGGTATTATTCCCACGGAATGAAAACGAAATATTACTGACTCCCCCACTGACTTTGCAGAAAGGCAATGTGGCTTTTATTTGTCTGGTGGCTTCAATGTAATTCACCGCATAGGCGTTGTGTTCTTCCATGCCAGTCGCGACAGTCAAAATATTTGGATCAAAAATAATGTCCTCCGGCGGAAAGTTGAGCTTTTCGGTCAAGAGACGATAAACCCTCGTACAGATTTCTACTTTTCGATCAAGCGTATCGGCTTGACCGGTTTCATCGAATGCCATGATGACAACAGCTGCCCCATAGCGACGAATCAGGTGAGCCTGCTCGAGGAATTGGGCTTCGCCTTCCTTGAGACTAATGGAATTCACCACACCTTTTCCCTGAATACACTTTAGTCCAGCTTCAATGACGGACCATTTTGAGCTATCAATCATGATGGGCACACGAGCGATATCGGGTTCGGATCCGATTAGGTTCAAAAATTCCACCATTGCTTTTTCCGAATCCAAGAGGCCTTCATCCATATTCACATCGATGATTTGCGCACCACCTTCAACTTGCTGGCGCGCCACTGCCAAGGCATCTTCAAGTTTCCCGTTTAAAATCAATTTGGAAAATTTCGGCGAACCCGTCACATTCGTGCGTTCTCCAATATTGACAAAATTGGATTCGGGCCTGATCGTTAAAGGTTCAAATCCACTTAACCGAGTCATACGGGGAACGTGCGTTTTTTTGTGCGGGGCGCAATCCTTAACCCCTTCCGCTATGGCCCGAATATGCTCGGGTGTGCTCCCGCAACACCCGCCGACAATATTGACCCATCCTTGGCTGGCAAAATCTCTGAGATCCGCGCCCATGCGTTCTGGTGTCTCATCGAACCCGCCGAAGGCATTGGGTAAACCCGCATTGGGATAGCAACTAATATAGATGGGGGCTACATTGGAAAGTTCTTCAATGTAGGGCCGCATTTGTTTCGCCCCTAATGCGCAATTAATCCCCACACTTAAAAGATTGGCATGGGAAATAGAATTCCAAAAGGCCTCGATAAGTTGTCCTGATAATGTACGGCCGCTAAGGTCCGTAATGGTCACCGATGCCATAATGGGCAATTGACGCTGTACTTCATCGCAATACCGGGCAATTGCATAAAAGGCGGCCTTGGCATTGAGGGTATCAAAAATGGTTTCAACGATTAGAAGATCGACACCCCCTTCGACCAGACCCCGTACCTGCTCATAATAAGCTGCGGCTAAATCATCGAAGGTGACTGCTCGAAATGCTGGGTTATTCACATCAGGTGACATCGAGGCCGTTCGATTTGTAGGGCCAAAAGCTCCAGCGACCCAACACGTCCGCCCAGGTTGCTCAGCTTGCACCCGAGCAACAGCCCGCTTAGCCACCTGTCCCGCCGCCAAATTCAATTCGTGCGCCAACCCCTCCATCTGATAATCGGCCAGAGATATCGCATTGGAATTGAAGGTATTTGTTTCAATGATATCGGCTCCGGCTTGAAGATATTGCACGTGGATATCTTCAATAATTTTGGGTTGCGTCAGAGTCAGCAGGTCATTATTGCCTTTGACATCACAGACATGGTCGGCATAACGCGTCCCGCGAAAATCAGCTTCACTCAGATTATGGGCTTGAATCATGGTTCCCATGGCACCATCCAGAACAAGGATCCGAGATTCTAACGCCGCTTCCAGTGTGTTCATTCTTACCCCCTCATCAATCAAAATACATCTCAACTTACGGTCAACAACTCAACCTTATTTACCCATCCTCAAGCATCATTATCTTGACTTCCATGAATTTCAAGAAATAGGATGACAAAACTGCACGTCATCCGTTTATGACATTTTTCTTCTCACTTTGTAAAAGGCCTACTTCATGGGTTGCCTTTGCTGTTTTGGCCTCTCTACTTTGTAGCACAGGGGGATTCTTATGGCCTACCCCTGCTTTAGCCAAACCCTACTTCGAAGATGGCTATTTGGGTTTAACCCAGAAAGAACTACGCCAAACATTAGGAATACCGATGGCAGTTCGATCACGAAAGGCCGCCCTCCGTGTTTTTAGCTATTATACGTTCCCCGATTGGGAAAAATATTTCAAAAATTTGGTTTCACCAGGAAATGGTGAGGATGTGTACACCTACGTTCGGAATGGTATCCAGGTTCGGTATTCCTTCGCGTATATTCCTGATTTAAATGAAGGCAAGAACATCCCAACCCTGTACGTGCAACGATGTGAAGTGGAATTTTCCCCTGCCGTTCCCATAAAAAGCATTCCTTCGCTCGTCCCTGAATTTATTCCCCCAACAGAACAATCGGCCCCAACATTTCGATCCAATCTCTGGGTCCTAATTTTTAAGGGTGAGCCTTCACGGGAGGCCGATTTCATCGTCAAAGAACAGGGAAAAAGAAATCTCGCATGGTCTCTAGCCTATCAATTATTTGCCATTAATGGAATTCCCAACATTCTTTCAATTGACACTCCGATTGACCGCCTGGAAATCACCACTCAAAGCCTTCATATCGTGAAGACTCAGCAACGATTAACCCATGAATCCACCCTCAATCCCTATTCACCTGAATTTCAGAAACGTCTTCCACCTCCTTCGCCACCGGTCAAATCCGTTCCTCAACCTCACTATGATGAATGATCTTCTTCCCAGATTTTTGCATGGAACTTGACCTCTCCTCGGCATTATTCATATCGAAGATCCCGTTCTTCTCCGATTGATAAATACCCCTCCCCCCATTGATTGGCGTCCTCAATATTCCAATTATTAGTATCGCTTTCGAGTTTCAGTCGAATACCCCAGTTTCCTCCAAAAACAATAAACGTTGAACCGGAACCGGAATCTTCTACCCTTTGGGCAAAAGCAGGCCGGAACGGATGATCAGCATCCTCACACCACCCGGTCACCACACACCATTCTCCTCGAGAACTCCGATCATAGGATTTCACATGTGAAACTCTCCGAGGAGGCCCTAACTCCTTAAACCTCATGAAATATGAACCCTCAAAATTGGGGTTCTGTTCAACTTCAAGAAACATACAGCTTTACCTTGACCCGCCTTGAAATCCACTGCTAGAGTAATGCGTAAATTACCTTAATTATGATAACACACGAAAATCTAAAAATATCTCCTCAGTCTCTATCGAAAGATAGAAGCCGTTCCCGCCAGGAGACTGAAGAGTTCTCCCAGTCGACCAGCGGCGAATCTCAAATTACGCCCTGGATCTGTCGACGCCCAGTTCGGCTCACAATATATGGTTTTTTGGTAGCCTTTGCGCTGTGGATGCTCGGATGGGGCGTTGTCCCTCGATTACTCGACCCAACCTTTGAGCAGCACCTACAAGACAAATCGGTTATGGCTGGTATGAGTCGTGAGCAAGTGATGGATGCCTGGGGTTCTCCCTACCAAATGAATGTCAGCTATACGGAAAAAGGGATACGACGAGAAGAATGGGTCTATGAAGACTGGCTGGATTCAAGCACAATTAAGCACAGATACCTCTATTTTGAAGAAGGAAAATTAACAGGAGGCTGGTATTGAGAAATGTTTTTGGCAAACATATGTTGTGGTCAATCACAAGTCATCAGAAAAGGTTAATAAACTCCCCATCCTAACATAACCCCTGGTTGGGATTTGCTTAAGGAGTTTCGGTAATTTGAGCTCGCCTTTCCTTTCCTGTTCCTCCAGAAATCACTAAGACTCGTTTCCATTCACGGATTTGATAAATACCCCAAGCATTTGGTTGCCCCTGGTAAAATGCCAGAGGATCTTCCCCTTTGGCACTTAAGTAAGTTGGCTCAGTAAATCCTTCATCCATCACATATTCCATTAGATTTTCTGCAGTGACCCCCTCGCCACGCAGAGTCACGTTCGCTAAAAATTCTAAAATGGCCGCAGGATCGGCAAGGTTAATGGGTTGCATTGTGACTGACTCCTTTATTATGTGATAATATAATTTCATTACATAGGCACTGACAATGTCTATCATAACTTCATGCCTATTCAAAACCCTACCTTTTTTTTCATGAACATAGACCGAGATAAGGGATAACCCCTCTATATGAGAAAATTTTCACCAGAACAATTTCGTGACCGCATATTTGATGTGCTTCGCCGAAAACACCATTGGGCCACTCCCTTTTTGGAAGGAAGCACCATTACCAAAGAAAAATTGAATACTTACTTTCATCAGGAATACGTCGTCTATGTTCGAGATTTCTCTGTGCTTCTCGCTCAAATTCTCGGGAAAAATCCTCCATGGGAGGCTCGCCGGCTGCTCGCCACAATAATTTATGAAGAAGAAACCGGTGGGTTTTCACTTGGGCAGCCTCACCAAGAACTTTTTCTCCACATGATGAATGGCCTTGGATTTGATCGGGCTGGGTTTCGGGATGTGGAACTGTTGGCATCGAGCCGTGGATATCGAGAGTGGTTAAATCAAATATGCCAGGATGAAGATTGGTCGGTGGGAGCGGCGGTGCTCTCAATTTTCATTAAAGGAACTGCCAACGATCCGGAAGAAGTGCTCTATCCGAAGCCGGCACAAAACCAGGAGGAGATTGAAGATATCGTCCGGAAACATTATTTAAGTCAGCACCAAGGCTTATCGTCAGCATTTATGGATTATATTCGCGCACAACATATGTTTTCCGCAGGATCCCGCAAAACTGTCTATGACATGGTTACCCATCACACAGATGAAAGCAGTGATCAGATCAAGGTTCTCTCTTTCCTGGAAGAGGCGTTGAACTTGTGGTCACGTTATCAGGAGGGAATTGCCCGTGCCTGTGGAATTCGACAGATTTAATCACCATGAATTTGCCTTTTCCATTGCTGTCCGGAAAACTCTGCCTCTTGACTCCTGAACAACTGGCGAAGTGATTCAAGCACTTCTACATTCATTCACTCCGTCTTTACGTCATTTCAAGCCGATAGGATTTACCGGACGATGTCTGATTGTCGCTACCCTGACGACCTTCAACCTGCAGTGCTCTTGGACTCCTGAAGTAGAAACCGTTCTCCAGGATGGGCCTGAGTGCATTAT
>JBDSHB010000336.1:0-5122 GCA_039918695.1 Nitrospirales bacterium
CGGGGGAAAGAGCCATCTGCCTAAACGTGTCTTTCAAACTTTCTTTTTCGAGACCGTACTGCCCATACGCCCAGGTCCGACTTGCCGAGCCAAACAGTATTTCATCACCCAATGAAAGCCCGCGGAAAGGAATAACATGTCCCCGCTCACTCAACAGTCGCCCGACCAAGCTTCCAATTCCCCCGGTCCGACCATGTTCTTCCACCGTCACAATGGCATGGGCGTTTCGACACGCTTCCCAAAGCCTGGACTCGTTGCACGGATTCATTCGATATAAATCCACAATGGTGACCTCGATACCCTCCGGCAGCAACTCCCTTGCCGCTTCTCGTACCCTGGCAAGCATAATACCGTTGGTCACCACACAGAGGGATTCCCCCTGTTGAATCGTCCCGAGCCCTAAACTGAAATCATGTTCATCGGGAGCGTATATCGGTTCATATGGGTCCTTATCGATCCGGATATAGGCGGGCGTGCCACTCCGGTACGCCTGCTCCACCATGGCCTTGATGGCTACGCCATCTGCAGGCAAATAAATCGTCATCCCTGATAGGGTTTGGAGGAGAGCACAGTCATGGGTCGCATGATGGGTGGGTCCATCCACCCCATAGGACAAGCCAGGCCCCATTCCGAGAAGGATAACCGGGACCTTTAATGCACACACGTCCAATTTCAACTGTTCATAACACCGCATAGTAATATGAGAGGCAATCCCATAGACAAAGACCACATTGCCGGAAAGTGCCAACCCGGCCGCCACGCTCATCAAATTTTGCTCACTAATACCCACATTCAGAACTTGGCGAGGATACGATTCTTGAATCTGGCTTAATCCCATGGCTCCCATGTCATTGGTTAGGACAATCGTCCGGGAATTGTTGGCCACAATCTGAAATATACTCTCAAAGACCGCATCACGAAAATCATGCGCCATGAGCCATCTCCCCCGTGACCGCGGAACCCGAAAATGAACTTGCACTCATCAGCTGTCGAATGGCCTCTTCCACTTCCTCACCCTTCGGAATTCGGTGGTGCCAATTGACTGAGGCTTCCATAAATGAGACACCTTTCCCCTTTATCGTTTGAGCCAAAATCAGCAGAGGTTTTTGAGAAGTTCTTTGACGAAAAATCTCCAAGACCTTGTCCAATTCTTCAAATGAATGACCATTGATGGACACCACCTCCCATCCAAAAGCCTCCCATTTGGCGGCAAAGGGCTCTAGGGCCAAATTGTTTTCGGTATAGTTGGTGGCACCTAAACCATTCCGATCAATGATCGCGACCAGGTTGTGGAGTTGGTGATGGCTCGCAAACATCGCCGCTTCCCATACCGATCCCTCCTGGCATTCCCCATCCCCCATTACCGTTACAACTTTCCATGGGCGTGAGTGAAGCTTGGCTCCCAAGGCCAATCCAGCACTCAGGCCTAACCCATGGCCAAGTGATCCCGAAATCCCCTCCACACCCGGAATTTTCGTATCGGGGTGACCCGCTAAGAGACTACCTGGGCCACAAAAGTTGTCTAACTCAGTTAGGGGTAAAAACCCCAAATCTGCTAACATCGCGTACAAGGTCAAACATCCATGTCCCTTACTCAGAATGAATCGATCCCGGTCTTCCCATTTTGGATCATGAGGCCGAACATTGAGATGCCCTCCATAATACAATGCCACCCCAATTTCCACCCAGGAAAATGCTGGCGGAACATGGCCTTTGCCGGCTTTCAATGCGGTCCTGAGAATATGTAATCTCAGCTCCGCGGCTTTATATTGAAGGGCCTGAACGTTCATGTCACACCACCAAACGCGAACCAAGTTGCCATTCAGCAAGACTGAAAAGAGATAATGCAGGAATATGCTCAAAACCTCCCGAGGTCACAAGGGCTTTAAATTCCGGTGGTGACAACAGAAGTACGTCTTGGTCCGGAACATTGGGAGTTTGGGGAGGCAACTGGCAATCTTGAGCCATGAATAAATAATCTCTGGCACTGTACCGATTCATCATCATGTGTCCGCTCCCTAACAACCGAAGAGTTCCGGCTCGATACCCCGTTTCTTCAAGTAATTCCCGCACTGCGGCCTCTTCAGGAGTTTCACCTTCTTCAATACTCCCGGCAGGAAATTCTATGGTGCTCCTTCGTAAGGCAGGTCGAAGTTGACGAACAAGAATAAATTCTTCGTTTCTTGTGATGGCTAACACTAAGACGCCATCTGAGCTCTCAATGCGGTAAAAGGGTCGTCGATCCAAGTCAGAAAGCTCATCCCACGTTTCTTCGTGTACCCGAAACCACGGACACTCAAAAACCTCCTTGGTCATACCCATTCGTGATGGACCCGAACTCAGAAATTGCATTGAGTCACGCTCTCAAGCTCGATGCCCAACAAGAATTTTCTCCTTGGATTTTTTAGGAGTCTTGAGAGAGGGAAGCCGTCTTCGTTCCAATCCGTTATGATCCACCTCCGCATCCTTATTGTTCCTTTCCACCTCAGATGGACCTTCACCGGATACCCGTCTATCAGCTCCGTCATAATAAATTATGCTACTTCCTGATTGGGAGAATGAAAACGGCACGCAAACATAGGGATTCATTGCTGAAAGAAAATGTGCCTGCTTGGAAATCGGAACATAAAACAACATAAACCCACTGCCTCCAGCCCCCGACAGCTTTCCACCAGTAGCCCCGTGGTCTAGCGCTTTTTGATAAATTTCATCAATCGTGGAATTGGAGATATCCTCGGAAAGGGAGCGTTTCAACATCCAGCTTTTATGGAGCAACTTCCCAAACTCCTCCAGGGAACCAGTTCCACTCAAAATATCCAGACCTTTATCCACCATCGCTCGCATATTTTTCAGCTCTGCAGACCGGAGAGGAATGTTTTTGGTAACATTTTTAGCGATGTCAGAACCTAACCGACTCGTGCCGGTATACAGCAGGACCAGATTTTGTTCAAGTTCGGCCAATCGCCCTAATGGCAGGGTAAGAGGTTCGACTTGAATCTGCCCGTCTCTTAAGAAGCGAATTACATTAAACCCGCCAAATGCGGCGGCCACTTGATCTTGGGAGCCAACCGTTTCCTTTAAGATATCTTGCTCCAACCTGAATGCCTGGCGGGCCAGATCCATTTTCCCCAACATCTCCCCCTTCAACCCGGTGAGTGCTTTCACCAGGCCAACCGAAAAGGAAGAGCTGGACCCAATGCCCGATCTGGCGGGTAAATCACCTTGATGCTGAATTTCCACTCCCTGAGAATCATCAAAACCTAAAAACCGGAGGCCTTCTCGAACGGCAGGATGGAGAATCTCTCCAATAGTCGATACCGTTTCAATATGAGACCACACAATCCGGTGTTTTATATTGAAAAATGGAGGAAGGTACCGACAACTCACATAACAATACTTGTCAATGGTGGTTGAAAGAACCGCACCCTCTTCCCGAAGATACCATTGAGGATAGTCCGTGCCTCCTCCGAAAAACGATAATCGATAGGGGGTTCGAGAGATAATCACGCAGCCTTGCTCCTCTTGTGGTAACGCCTCCGATAAAAGTCCAGAATATTTTTTAACGTTTCTTCAAAGGCGATGCGTGGTTCCCATCCGGTAGCCGCTTTGAACTTTGACGTATCGGGAATCTGCAGAGTGACATCCGAAGGCCGCAATAAAGCGGGATCCACCACATGCTCGATTCGACAGGTGGCCATGCCTTTGAGAATTTCGAGCATGTCCCGCAGTGTCATCGTACGGTTACCTCCGATATTGTAAACTTCCCCTGCCGGACACTTTTCCATCAGCACCCAGTAAGCTCGCACGGCATCGCGAACATCTGCGAATGTGCGAATACTATCCAAATTTCCGACCCGGATCGGATTTTTCCGAAGCCCATACTCCACCTCGACTATTTGCTTGGCATAGGCACTTTCTGCAAAGACATCGCCACGCCGGGGACCGGTATGGGTAAACATCCTGGTACGCACGGTTCGAATGCCATAAGACAGAAAGTATTGAAACGCAATCATGTCTTCCCCGACTTTGGACACCGCATAAGGGCTAGCCGGACGAAAGGGATTAGCCTCTGTGATGGGCACTTCATCTTCCAACACTTGCCCGTACACTTCAGAGGAACTGCAGACATGCACCTTGGCATCAACTCCAGTAACGCGGAGCGCATCGAGCAAATTGGTTGTCCCGATCACATTGGTCGAGAGCGTATCGGCCGGTGCATCAAAACTGGTGGTGACAAAGGATTGTGCCGCCAAATGAAAGATCCAATCCGGTTGCACTTTTTTGATCACGACAATGAGCGAATTCAAATCCCGAAGATCGCCATAATGCAGGGTCATGCGATCTTTGATGGCGACAAGATTATCTAGAGGGGTTCGCCATCGAATTAACCCGTGAAGGTCCACGTCCGGATGATCCGCAAGGATATACTCCGCTAAATGACTGCCCACCATTCCTGAAATTCCGGTAATCAACACTTTCATGTCGCGTTCCTTTGATGAGGTGGTCCGATCATCCCTCTTAAAAAGGGCCTTTGAACCGTTTATACACATCAGCCATCGATTGCGTATCTGGCAAAGGCACCCCATGTCCCTTCTTCCCGGTCACGGAAGTGGCCAACACATCTACAAGCTGTCGCAAATCAGGATAAAACAGGTCTTCCAAGCACTTGGCGGTAGGACAGGGCGCCGGCTGCATTCCCAACGTCACCACCGGTACCTTCAAACATCCGGGATTTCGTTCGGCTACTATGCGACACACCTCCGCGCACACCCCGTATTCCCGCCAACTCGTATCCGCCACGACCAACCGCCCCGTTTTTTCAACACTGTGCATGACCAAATCCCAGTCGGGATTGGACACGCAATGCAAATCAATCACCTCGCATTGAATATCGGCGACCCGGGCCAAGTGTTCTGCCGCTCGCATGGCTTCCAACACCATGATCGAGGTAGCCACAATGGTGACTTCCTCACCTGGCCGAACTAAGCGGGACCCGAAGGGATCAATCTCCTTCCCCATGGGCTGAGGATCCACATAAAATTTCAGGTCGTACATCAACCTGTGCTCGAAGGAAATGACGGGGCCCCGGTAGCGGTCAATCACCGCCGGATAGGTATCGAGG
>JBDSHB010000337.1:0-3411 GCA_039918695.1 Nitrospirales bacterium
GACTCCAGCCACTCATGGCCGTCCTGGGAACTCCCTTAGCAAGAATCTCGAGGAGCTCTTCATCAGTTTTGATTGAGGTTGCTGCCGAGACTAAATTACCCGGGCGAGGGGCCAACAGGGCCGCTCGTGGACCATCCCCCCGTCCTTCCGCCCCATGACATTCCAGGCAATGAATACGATAGAGGTCTCGACCCCGCTCCCATTCGGGTTGCACACCAACAGTCCTTGACTCATGGGAAGCGGCTAAGCCTGAAATGACCAGGCCGCTCATGAGGATTAGGACACCCATCCAAACCAGGCAATTCATGCTTCAAATTCTACTGTATGAATGGCGTAAGTTCAAAAATTTATCGGCTTCAAAACTACACGATAGTGTCCAGGAGAGATCTTGAGCGATTGTCAAAACTCTTTATTGACTGCGCAACAATATCCGGAGCGGAATTCCCTCAAAACCATATTCCGTCCTGATGGAGTTTTCTAGATAACGGAGGTAGGAGGCTGGAACTTTTGGTGCGGATTTAACAAATAACGCAAAGGTAGGCGGCTTCGTCGCCACCTGAGTGATAAATACGGATTTTTTTGGATTGCCTCGGACCAACGTCATGGGATTTTTTTCCAGGAGTTCCTGAACAAATAGGTTCAGCTTACGGGTCTGGATACGCTTGGAAAAATCTGCCACAACCTGATCAATTTTAGGAAAGATGCGTGTGAGCGTTTCCGGTTGAATTGCGGCACCAAAGACAACCGGCACATAGGTAAAAAATGGAAACCGCCGAGCTAATTCAAGATTGTAGGCGGGGTACGCCTCACGATCCTCAGCGCGCAAGTCCCATTTATTCACGAGGATGATACAGCCTCGCCCTTGCTTACTGATTAAGCCGGCGATTTTCGTATCTTGCTCTGTGACTCCTTCTACCCCATCCAAAACCAGCACGGCAACATCAGACCGTCCCAAGGCTCGAATGGCGCGCACGACACTATAGCCTTCAATTCCACGCTCGATCCGCCCCCTTCGTCGGAGACCTGCCGTATCTGTAAAGATATACCGTCGTCCATGAAGACTGACCATTGAATCAATTGGATCGCGGGTCGTTCCTGGAATATCGCTGACAATGAGTCGTTGTTCACCGAGAATGGCATTGACCAACGTCGATTTTCCCACATTGGGTCGGCCCACCACCGCGATCCTTGGGATCTCTTTTGGGACCTCATTCTCCGGGGCTTGAGGTAGATAGGGCAAAAGGGCTTCCAGTAATTCATCCACCCCTAATCCTCCCTCAGCCGAAATAGGGAAAATCTCCTTTACCCCTAATTTGTAGAAATCGGCCAAGAGCGGTTCAGCCTGAGGAGTATCAATCTTGTTGACCGCCAGAAAAACTGGCTTGGTCACCGGTCGCAACAGCTTAACAAGATCGGCATCCAGCGGAGACAACCCCACCCGGCCATCCATGACCGCAATGATCAGATCAGCCTCCTCAATAGCCGCTTGGGTTTGAAATTTGATCTGTTCCACAATTACATCGTCGGTGGTCAGATCAAGCCCACCGGTGTCGACCAACGTGAATATCCTATTTTGATAATCGCACTCTGCCGTGTTTCTATCCCGAGTGACCCCTGATACATCATCTACAATTGCCGTACGATGGCCGACAATCCGATTGAACAGCGTGGATTTTCCTACATTCGGCCGTCCCACCAGGGCTACCAATGGTCTATGTGGGGGTGGTTCCAAGGGAACTTCGACAGGCAGTTCCGACGGACATAGGGGCGATTCCAGAGATGGTCTGGTGCGGGAGCGAGGGGTGCGAGAACGGGAAGATCGAGCCATTGGACAGCAAATAACTTAATAGGGTGAGCAAACTGGTACGAAAATTAGTTTTCAGGCGTCCGGTCGTCTACCCGATCAACAAGACGATTTATCGAAAGAACCCGCCCAGTGATAGCCTGGATAAAGCTACCCAGTCAACTATCAGGTGATAACCCTTCATTAAGACCCAGGTTTTTCCTCAGCCACACGGTAATTTATCGAGGAAGATCTTTCCTGCAGTTGGATCCTTTATGAGAAATGGATCCATGCAACTTCTTTAGCTATTTGGTATCAAATATGACGGGTATTCGAAAAGGTTAGGCTTTTTGTGGTCAACCACCCATTCCCACTGATGAGTCCAATTCATGAAAGGATTCAGAAGATTGAAGCAGGGGAAAAGACTGTAAAACTACGCCATGCAAAATTCAATGTAAAAACAATTAGTTACACATGGAGATGCTTCATCGCTGCCGCACAAAGAATGATAAACACCCCCATCCACAATGCTACACGCTGAAATGGAACCGGCTCTATGGCCATCTCTTCCAATTCTTCGCTTGTCTCACCACCTGTAGGTTCATTTTTAAAAATTATGGTGTACAGAAAGATGGTCAGAATTCCTAGCACCAAGAACAATTTAATAAAGAAAACGGTTAGGTATTTGGCATGATGGGAGACACCTTCCCCAGACTGCATGACCATCCCCTCACTTACATAATGGAGATTGAATCCTCCAGTAAAGAGGATAACTACCAAGAGAATCCCGACCACCCGTTTATATTGCTGATAAAAAGTTTCAGATATTGGTCGGATAAATTGTTTTGGAACAGTGTTTTTGAGACAGGGCGTTACGGCCATGACAAGAAAGGCCAGCCCACCAATCCACACCACGGCAGACAGTAGGTGCAACCAATGCACCAGGATGGGAATAATCTGATTAAGATCGGTGAGAACTCCGAGGAGTGACTCCATTAGAACTTAAACACAGGTTTTTCATTCCCGAATCGACGCTTCCGAAGTTCTTCCATTAATTCAATGGTCACGACTGGAAGACCTTGTTCAACGGCATGACGCTCTACACCTTTTTTGACCATGGCTCGAAGAAAATATGGGATCCGACTGAGCCGTTCTTCCGCGTCGGCTTCCCAATCCACGGACGAGGCCTCCGGCATATTGAAGGCCACTTTAATTTTTTCTCCCCCTTTGGGAGTGTACAGACACCATTCATCCTCATCCATCGCATCCCCGTGGTCCACATAAGGACGAGCACGGCACCCGCCGCAAATTTCACTGTATTCGCAATCTCCGCATTTACCCTTGAGGTGAGGATAGCGAAAGGAGTTGAACACCTCTGAATTTTCCCATAAATCGACAAAACTGGTGTCGCGAATGTTTCCTGCAGACAGGGGCATGTACGGGCAAGGCGTGAGATCGCCATTTGGCGTCACTCGCGCATAGTTAGTGCCAGCCAGACATCCCCCTCCCATATATCCCGTCGCTTTGGTGATGGGAGAATTTGGATCTTTTTCATATGCCAAGCGTTTGAAATGCGGCGCACAACGCGCCCGAACCAACATATCCTGGTATTTATCTTGGCTCTCAAC
>JBDSHB010000338.1:0-9149 GCA_039918695.1 Nitrospirales bacterium
AAATGGATCAGAGGAGTCCCCTATATTTACCATGTGCCGGATTTACAGATTGATGTTGCCCGGCAAATGGGGTTTATCAAAAGCGAGGCTTTTCTTCGGTTAGCCTTGCGTTTGGAAAACCTTTTCCTGAAGAAGTCCTGGAAAGTGTCGACAGTGACTCATCGCTTTATTCGTCATTTTGAAGAACGTGGATTACCTCGTACTCAGATAACCTTTCTTCCTAATGGGGCGGACACTCGGTTCCTCTGCCCAAAGCCCCCCTGTCCAGAATTGCTGGATCGATGGAAGTTGAGAGAAAAGACGGTATTTGTCTATGTTGGCACCCATGCGTATTACCATGGGTTGGACACACTCATACACGCTGCCAAATTACTCCATGACCATAAGGATCTTGTTTTCCTGATGATTGGCAATGGTCCCGAACGGTCTCGGATTATTCAGTTGGCCAAAGATTTGAAATTAACAAATGTGGTGTTTGGCCAGTCACCTTATGAAGAAATGGACAGACTGTATTCGATTAGTTACGCCTCTATTGCGACGTTACGCGATCTGGAGGTTGCGAATCAGATGCGGCTTTCAAAAGTGTTTCCTTCCCTGAGCTGTGGGGTTCCCGTTATTTATGCAGGTCTCGGAGAGGCCTCAGATGTGATTCGGGATAATCACTGTGGGATGACGGTGGATCCCGAAAATCCTGAGAAATTGGCGGGCGCCATTGAGCAACTCGCCTCTGATCGGGCCGGCCGTGATAGCATGGGGAAGGCCGGGAGGCATTTAGTCGAAGCCGATTATAGTTGGAAGATTATTGTGACACGATGGATTCAGGAGCTTGGAATATCACAACATTAGAATCTGTTTCCGGGTCTCTAAAACTTCCTGAACAATCTCAGATTTACCTTTGTGATTAATTTCATGCCCTAATAATATGTCCAAAGGCATTGAAGCTGAAGAAGTCAGAATTCGAATCGCCTATGGCAAACGCCCGGCGGAAACCCATTATTCATTGTTTAACCCCAGCTATGTTTTTCTGATGCAGGAACGGGAACGGCTATTTTTGAGAGCGTTGAAAAGTCATGGTGTCCTACCCTTAGACACAAAGCGTATTCTGGAAATAGGATGTGGTACGGGATCTTGGCTTCGGGAGTTCATTAAATGGGGCGCACGTCCTCAAAACATCAATGGAATTGACCTCCTGTCCGACCGAGTGGATATTGCCAGGCAGCTTTGTCCGGCAGCCATGCGAATAGAATGCGGGAGTGCGGCCACGCTCAAATTCCCAGATGGTTGTTTTGATCTCATTCTTCAGTCTACCGTCTTTTCTTCGATACTTGACGCCGCTACGAGACAACAGATAGCGAGGGAGATGTTGCGCGTCATTAAAGCAGATGGTGCTATTTTCTGGTATGACTTTCATATGAACAATCCAAGAAATCCTGATGTTCAGGGGGTGAATAAACGTGAAATTTTTCGGCTTTTCCCGAATTGTCGAATCGACCTTCGAAGAATAACGCTGGCCCCCCCTCTAGCGCGGTTCCTGGCCCCCTCTTCCTTGCTGACTTGCTATTTTCTAGAACGACTTAAAATATTTAATTCCCATTATCTTGGAGTTATTCGTAAATCATAGTAATTGACGGACTGAAAAAATATTGCAATGCCTCTCCTTATCATTCCGTTCTACTCAAAATAGCGTTTGCGTAAATGAGTATAAGTACGTAAGAGATATGCTTATGAAATTAATAAATGGTTTGAAAGTTTTTTAATTAATCGATCGAGGTCGGACTCAATGAAGCCATTTTTACCCTTTCATGTTCCTGATATCGGTGAGGAAGAAATTCAGTCGGTGGTCGAGACTCTCCGTTCAGGGTGGTTGACCACAGGTTCGAAGACCAAGCAGTTCGAGGCCGAGTTTGCGCAGCGAGTAGAGGCTCGACATGCTGTGGCTCTGAATTCCTGCACGGCTGCTTTGCATCTGGCCCTGGAAGCCGTTGGCGTGACCCAAGGCGACGAAGTCATTGTGCCCACCATGACCTTTGCCGCCACAGCAGAGGTGGTGCATTACTTTAAAGCGAAACCGGTGTTGGTGGACTGCCAGACTGATACCTTAAATATTGATGTGGACCAGCTTGAAAAAGCGATTTCGCCGAAAACTAAGGCGATCATACCTGTTCATTATGCCGGTCAGCCTTGTGAAATGGATCGTATCCTGGAGATTGCCAGAGTTCATCAACTGAAGGTTATTGAGGATGCTGCTCATGCGCTTCCGGCTCGTTATCGTGGGAGGATGGTTGGGACGTTGGGCGATATTACATGCTTTTCTTTTTATTCAACTAAGACGATCACGACTGGTGAAGGGGGGATGGCAACGACTGAGAATGCCGAGTGGGCAGAGCGCATGCGAATTTTAAGCCTGCACGGTATCTCGCGGGATGCTGTGAATCGCTATACCCCTGAGGGCACCTGGTATTACGAGATTTGCTATCCGGGGTATAAGTATAATCTGACGGATATTGCTGCGGCCCTAGGAATCCCCCAGTTACATAAATGTGACCGCTTTGGAACGATCCGGAAGCGGTACGCCACGCTTTATAATGAAGGTTTTGAGGAGATTCCAGAAATTACGGTTCCCCATGTGGCCGACGATGTGGAGCATGCCTGGCACCTCTACGTCATTCAGTTGGACCTGGAACGGTTGCGGATTGGACGAAACGAAATGATCGATCTCCTGAAGAAACAGGGGATAGGAACCAGTGTACATTTTATCCCCTTGCATCTTCACCCCTATTATAGGGATAATTACGGGTATCTCCCCAACAATTTTCCCGTGGCTAGTTCCGTATTTGAACGCATTATATCTCTCCCCATTTATCCTAAAATGACAGAAGTTGATATCCAATATGTCATTGAGGTGGTCGCAACGCTTATCAAAGCGCACCGGCGATAAGTAATCGAGGTATTGAAATTCAGATTCTTGGAGCTATCTAGTGGATACATGGTAGGTTCCCCCCTCCTTATGGTGGTAGCTCTCATTTTCCATCTCATTGGAAAATGATACAGAACAAACTTTACATTCCATCGAAGTGGTTGCAATGTTCATTCAGGAGTACCGGTGATGACTAAGCGTGTTGTTGATACTCTTGGTGCGTTTTTTGGCTTAGTGGTGTGTATGCCACTCTTTGTCCTGATTGCCTTCCTTATCAAAGTGAAATCCCGAGGGCCTGTGTTATTCCGTCAGGTGCGCGTGGGACGAGGGTTTCGGCCATTTTGTCTGTATAAATTTCGCACGATGGAGCAGGAGGCCTCTGCAAAGGGAGGGGAGCTGACCATCGGCGAAGATCCTCGTGTGACCAGCCTAGGACGGTATTTGCGCCAGTTGAAGCTTGACGAGCTTCCGCAGTTGTTCAATGTTTTGATAGGAGATATGAGTCTGGTGGGCCCACGTCCGGAGGTGGCCTATTATGTTGAAAAATTTAAAGAGGACTATCACGATGTCTTGACGGTCCGGCCTGGTTTGACGGATCTGGCATCCCTGAAGTACATCGATGAACAGGGTGTGCTCGGAACGGTCGACAAACCCGAAGACGAGTATACGAATACGATCCTGCCGGAAAAAATCCGATTAGCCAAATTGTATATCGAGCATGCCTCTTTAGCTTTTGACCTCGCCGTCATTGCCCAGACGCTATTGCAACTTCTGGGCTTGCGGAGTGTCATTTTGAAGGTTACCGATCATGACAATCATGATGAGGTGGCTTTTCTCGAGAGTTCGGTGGTTTTCCAGCTTATCATCAAATATCGGCGACCCATTATCATTACGTTAGATCTAGCCTTTATTGTCTTGGCCTATTATTTGGCTTTCTGGTTGAGGTTTGATGGCCACATCCCCGCAGACTCCAGAGACCTTTTTTTCAAAACTTTGCCAGGTCTGCTTGTGATTCGTGGGATTGCCTTTATGATCTTTCGCCTCAATGAGGGTCTGTGGCGTTACATTAGTATCTGGGATTTAAAGAAAATTACGGGTGGGGTATTGGCTGGAACCACGGTATTCTATGGCGTCGTCGAATGGGGGTTCGGTATTGCCGGATATCCTCGGTCCATCTTTATCATCGATAGTATCCTGTTGGTCGGGTTTCTTTGTGGGATCCGGCTTGCGGTCCGAATCTTTCGAGAGCGAAAGGTCTTGAGAAAGACGAAACGAGTCCTCATTATCGGGGCTGGCGATGCGGGGGAAAACATCGTTCGGGAGATGCAATCGCATTCCACCTCTTCCTATACGCCCGTTGGATTTGTGGACGATGATGTCTCCAAAGTGAGCAAGCGAATCCATGGAGTCAAGGTCCTGGGGACACGCCAGGATCTGTCACGCATTCTCCACACGCACAAGCCGGAGGAAGTGTTAGTGGCCCTGCCTGGGACGAATTCAGCCGTTCTTCGAGACATTACGGCACTTTTGGCTCCATTTAACGTGCGTATCAAAACCCTCCCGAACTTGGGTGATATCCTGGAAGGTAAAGTCACGATCAATCAGATACGGGATCTCGCGATTGAGGACCTGCTTCAGCGCCCACCTGTGGTGTTGGATCCCCAGCCCGTTCGCAATTTAATCGATGGGAAGCGAGTATTGGTGACTGGAGCGGGCGGGTCTATTGGTTCGGAGCTCTGCCGCCAAATTATCGCGCTTGCGCCCAAGGCCCTCATCCTATATGAACGACACGAGAACAGTTTATACGCGATTGCGGGAGAGTTGACGGATCAGGGTCATGCCGGTGTGATTCATGAGGTGCTGGGAGATATCACGGATGTTCCCCGTCTCCACGAGACATTTAAGACCTACCATCCTGAGATTATCTTCCATGCGGCGGCCCATAAGCATGTTCCGTTAATGGAATTGAATCCCGGAGAAGCTTTCAAGAATAATGTCCTGGGCACCCGTATAGTGGCCGAAGCGGCCGCGCACTTCGGTGTCGAGCATTTTGTGTTGATTTCAACAGATAAGGCCGTGAATCCATCCAGTGTCATGGGGGCGACCAAACGGGTGGCGGAATTGGTCGTCCAGGCCATGGCGAGTCAGAATCAGAGTCAAACGCGATTTCTGACCGTTCGCTTTGGCAATGTCTTGGGCAGTAATGGCAGTGTCGTGCCCCGCTTCCAAAAACAGATAAAGGCTGGCGGACCAGTCACGGTCACACATCCTGAGGTGCGCCGCTTTTTTATGCTGATTCCGGAAGCGGTGATCTTAGTACTGCAGGCTGCCGCCCTTGGGGAGCAAGGCGCTATTTATGTCCTGGAGATGGGCGGACAAATTAAACTGGTGGATCTCGCCCGTAACCTCATTCGACTCTCTGGTCATGTGCCTGAGAAAAATATTTCCATCCAGTTTATCGGTCTTCGCCCTGGGGAAAAACTCGAAGAAGAATTGGTTGGGGAAGGTGAGCGGGCTGTTCCTTCATCCATCGATAAAATCCTCCGGATTCAATCGAGACAATCCCTTGACCCCGCATTCCTGACAAATATTCTGAGCAAGCTGGAGGATGTACGGATTTTGGGTCATTCTCCCTCTGTGATTGAGCTCCTTCAGCAGTTGGTGCCGACTTTTCATCGTCCTGAAGTTTTGGAACTGGCAACGATGAGCCAGGAATATCAAGTTCATTAATGAGGGGTCAGCCAAAGCCAGCGAGCCTGACGAATGGTGGTTGATAAGATGTTGCCTCGATTCTTCTAGAAAGCCGGTAGGGTCTAACTTTGCGGTTATTCTTAATTTTCAGATTGAATCATCCGAGAGGTGAATAAGTTCCAATCTTAACTAGTCTTGATAGAATTTAGTTTTATAAGGTATTATTTATGGTTAAGTTCAAGCTTCCCATGGATAAAAACCGTTCAGCTGACGAGGGTAAATCGAGGTACTATCGTCATTCAATATGAAATTCAAAAGTATCTGGAAAAGCAGATTTTTTGAGTGAATCGAGAAAGCCTTTTTTTTCACCTATTCCCCTGTCCAGATGTTGTCGGCTGCAGTAAAGTGAACTGAGGGTGTTTACAGAGGATTTGTTACTAATGAAGGAACATAAGAGGATGAGAATTCTAATTATTGTGGCTACATTGATGCTTTTATGTGGGTGTAATTCAGGGTGGAAGGGAATGAAGACCGTTGATGCTTCAGGTTTGGAACCCAATGGTTACCCTACTTTTTCTGGAAAATCAAATGCTGAACGTCCACCTATTGTTCCTGGGAAAGAGCAAAAACAAATTAGCATTGATGATCCGAGTTATATAATCCAACCCGGCGACCAATTAAGCGTAAAATTCTTTTTTAATCCGGAGTTAAACGAAGAAGATTTAGTTGTGCGGCCTGACGGGCATATTTCCCTTCAATTGGTTCATGAAGTTAAGGCCGCAGATCTGACCCCCGTGCAGCTCAAAGGCGTTTTAGAGAAAAAATATGTTGGGCAACTTAAAAACCCCGAGATTGCCGTCATTGTTCGTTCAATACGGGAGCCTTATAGAATTTATGTCGATGGAGAAGTCAAGACACCGGGGGAATATGAAATGGTCGGGTCAATGAGTGTGTTGCAAGCAATTGCGCGTGCCGGGGGTATGATTGCAGACACAGCGAAGAAAAGCGACGTAAAAGTCATACGAGAGGATCAAGATGGTCAGAGGTTTGTCATTAATGTGGATTTAGATGGGGCCCTCAATGGAGGGGATCTGAGTCAGGATATTCGACTGCTTCCGTCTGATATGGTCTATGTGCCGAGGTCATTTTGGTAAGTCAATGTGTCGGCAGTGCAAGGGTGTTAACTGAGTTTTCACGCCCCCATATTTTCTAGCATGAGAATAAAGGTTGGGACCTTGATGGTTTTGTGTTGAATAAGGAGAGAAAAGGAAGACCGTGAATATGACAAGAATTCAGTTAGCTTTTCGACGTTACCACAGAAACAGCCTCTTGATGACCACGACCTTGGCTATTCTACTTGTACCGTTCCCCATTAATTTCCCGTCTCAGAGCCAAGCTTATGCCGAAACTGGATCAGAAACCGGGAATCCTCCTGCCGCGACGAGTATGGAAAAGCCTAGCGATCGGGTGTTTTCCATTATGAAACAACAACTCCGTTCCTATCAACAAAGTTTAGAAGAATCAGAGGGGCGTCTTCAAGATTTTCAACGGAAACATGGAATTATTCTAATTGAAACGCAAATGAATCATCTTCTTCAACAGCGTAAATCTTTGGACGATTCATTAATGGGGGCTGAAAACCAAGTCAAAGGCTTTCAAGAGAGACTTGCGTGGGTGCAGGGTCAGATAAGCCAGATTCCGGAACAGATCCCTCTTTCGAGTTCGGCCTCAGAACAAGGGATAGTTGGTGGGGCAAAGAATAATCTACTGACTCTTCAATTAAAAGAACAAGAATTATTAAACAAATACACCGAGACTAACCCTCATATCCAGTCAATTCGAAAAGAAATGGAATTGATTAATCAGTTCATAAAGGAACAGGAAGCTCAAGTGTCTCGCAGTGTCTCCACTGGCAAGAATCCGCTCTTTCTTGAGATGGAAATGCAATTATTCCACACCCAAGCCGACCTCGTATAAGCTGAAGCCCAAAGTGGAGTGATCAAACAACAGATTGCTGCGGTGGACAAGGAACTAAATAGGCTGAGAAATTTGGGGCCGGAACTCGATGAACTTCGGCGCCAAGTCACAGCAGATGAAAAAAATTACATAAATTACCTCACCAAGGTAGGGACGACGCCACCACAAAATTATCAAATTCAGGTGGGAGACCAGCTCGACATTAAGTTCTTTTTTAATCCCGAACTCAATGAAACCGTCCTGGTTCGCCCGGATGGGCGTATCGCCTTGCAGTTGGTCGGTGAAATCACTGTTGTCGGAAATACGGTGGAACAAATTCGAACCATTTTAATCAAAAGTTATTCCGGGCAACTCAAGAATCCTGAAGTGGCTGTCCTTCTTCGTTCATCGAATGTGCCTGGTGAGATTATCAGTGCAACAGGAGGGGATGGGAATCCCGGGGGAAAACATGGAAATTGAGGGTATGGTAGAAAGGGAGGGGTTGCCGTATCCATTTGGAAATACCCGTGATATTTTGACGGCTTTTTTTAAGCAGAAATATGTTATTCTCTCGGTTTTTCTTGTCATTTTCGGGGGAGTGGGAATTTGGATCTACGCCTCAGAAACCCTCTATGAAGCGCGAGCAAGTCTCATGCTCAAGTTCGGGAGAGAACATATCGTGCGGCCAGAAGTCGGGAGTGATAAATTTTCCAGATTTAATGAGGAAAATGTTGTTCAATCGGAAATCAGTATTTTGACTTCACGGGATCTTGCAAAACGAGTTGTGGCTGATCTAGGGGTTCACAATGTCCATCCGGAATTCTGGAGCTCCCCTCCGAAGGATCCAGAAATGGCCGTAGAGGCGGCTGCGGGAATTCTAGTGGCTAGATTGTTGCCGGAGCATGTGAAGGATTCGAATGTGATTCAACTTTCTTTTCTCCACGCCGAACCGGAAATGGCCGCAACGGTTTTAAATACCTTGATTGAATTCTTAAAAGTAAAGCATCTGCAAGTGTTTAGTGATCCGCAGGCGTCGTTTTTGGCTAAACAGTTACATGACTATCAGGTGCAACTGGAACGTTCAGAAGAAAATCTTCAGGCTTTTAAAAGTAAGCATGATCTTTCTTCCCCCCTTGTCGAACAGCAAAGTCGTTTCCTCGATCAGCGGGCTGGCCTGGATAGCGAATACAAAACAAACAAGAATCGCCTGCAAGGTTTGGCAGGTAAAACCGCTTCACTTGATGCTCAAATGAAAACCATTCTCGGAAATATTCCGGTTTCCACAGTTGAAGAAGGCGGAAATCTGGAAAAGGCCAAAGCGGAGCTGTTTGCTCTGAAGCGCGAAGAACAGAAACTCTTAACACGATACACGGAAACCAGTTTTCCTGTTCTCAATCTTCGGAAAGAAATTGACCAGATGGAAAAATTTATTCTCGCCGAACAGAAAAATGAGCGAGTCAATACCATAGCGAGTGGGAAAAAAGCGATGTACAGCCAGCTTGAAAGGGAACAATTGGGAGCCGTGTCTGAAAGCACGACCCTTCAGTCAAGCAATCAAGTTATTGCACTCCAAATCGAGGACCTT
>JBDSHB010000339.1:0-4638 GCA_039918695.1 Nitrospirales bacterium
GTTAGCACAAAAATCTTCCCCCTGAGCGGTTGAGCATGAATCTCCGACATATTGGTTTCCTGTTGAACCCTCACCCCCAATGAGTCCATGTGTTGCCAAACAATCAAATTGCGTGATTCTTGAAAAAAATGAATCAAGCTCGCGGCAATCTCCGGTCCAATGTCACGGATTAGCAAAAGTTCTTCTTCGGTAGCGCTCCTCAAATTGTCGAGCGAAATAAATTCCTTGGCCAGGATCCTGGCGATGTGAGTCCCCACATGACGTATACCGAGGCCGATCAGAAGGCGCGCGAAGGGAACGTCTTTACTCTTTTCAATTTCTTCTAAAAGTTGCCTTGCGGATTTGTCTGCAAAACCTTCCAATTGAAGAAGATCGTCGACACCTAATGTATACAGATCAGATAAATCCTTGACAAAGCCCTTGTCGACCAACTGTGCTACCGTTTTTTTTCCAAGCCCTTCGATATTCAAGGCACCCTTTGACGCAAAATGTTCAAGCGATCCCTTGAGTTGCGCTGAACAGACTGTCTGGCCTGTGCAATACAAAATTGGCCCTTCCTGTATGGTATGTGACTGACATACGGGACATGTCGTTGGCGGCTGAAAAGGAGCCCCACGCTCTTCACCTGGTACAGGCACTCGTTCCACCACATCCGGAATGACGTCCCCTGCCCGCTCGACTTTTACGGTATCACCCACCCGCACATCTTTACGGGCGACTTCTTCCACGTTATGGAGGGAGGCCCGGCTCACTGTCACACCACCGATTTCTACCGGATCCAATAGGGCAATGGGGGTGAGCGCCCCGGTCCGCCCGACCGACATGGCAATACCCTGAACCTTGGTCAGCTCTTTTTTTGGAGGAAATTTGAAGGCGATGGCCCATCGGGGACTGCGTGACTTTTCACCGAGAGCCTTTTGCCAATCGAACCGGTCGATTTTGATGACAATCCCGTCAATTTCGAAAGGTAGAACATCCCGTTGTTCGAACATCTCACGATGAAACTTCAGGGCTTCTTGAATGGAGGGACAGGGCCGGCGAAATTGAGGGATGGGCAATCCCCACGACTCCAGACATGTGACTGCTTCAAAATGGGTATCAGGCCTTTCTGGCCCGGAGCTCATAAAATCGTAGCAGGTGATTGTCAGCGGGCGGGTCGCGGTCATGGCCGGATCCAATTGGCGTAATGTTCCGGATGACGCATTGCGCGGATTGGCAAAAGGTTCCTCTCCTTGCTCGGTCAGTCGTCGATTCAATGTGTGAAAATCCGGGAGCCTCATAAACACTTCTCCCCGCACCACCACATGGGAGGGATAGGTCCCGCCTTCTCTCAACTGTAATGGTAAGGCGCGTATGGTACGAAGATTGTGCGTCACGTCCTCCCCTATCGCTCCATTTCCCCTCGTGGCCCCTCGAACAAATATCCCATTGTCATAAGTGAGTGCAACAGATAACCCATCGTATTTGGGTTCAGCCGTATAGCTCGGCTGGTTCACTTCCAGTTCCCGGCAAACCCTCTGATCAAAAGCCAATACACTCTCTTCATCCATTTCCGAATCCAAACTGAGAAGAGGAAATTCGTGGGGAATTTTACTGAATTGGGCAAGCGGCGTCTCTCCGACCCGCTGGGTTGGTGAATCAGGGGTTTTAAGATCTGGGTTTTGATTTTCTAAGGCTTGCAACTCCCGAAAGAGCTGGTCATATTCAGCATCAGAGATTTCTGGCCGGCTTTGAACATAATACAATTCATCATGTCGACGGATGGCGTGCTTTAACTCTTCTAGCTTCCGTCGACCATTTGCGGATGGCGCAGCAGGAACTTTGGGAGTCTTGGAAGAACCCTCTTCGCGTGACTCGTCAGACTTATTCTCGAATAAATTTGGCTGCATAACTTCGGATGTCGTGTCCATTTAACACATGAAATCGTCGTAGACGAGCAATCGTTTGCCCTGAAAACCGGTGCAAAGGAATGGGGAGGAGCTTCCGGCCGAAACGACGGGCAATTTTTCGCCAGACCGAAGTCAGGGGAACCGGAGAGACGACAGCCACAAAGGGTTCTTGTGAATAGGCGCAGGCTCCCGCAAGCAACCGTTCTTCGAGCGACGTCGCAAAATCAAATGCGGGGTTTTCCCATATATCAGGAATGAGGCGTGGTGGGTATAGGAAAAGCGCCCCGCCATAGCATGCCTCCCCGATTCCCGGTCCGACCAGGTTTGTCGTAAAAGGGGTTGCGTAAAAACTGAGGGTGGATTCTTCCTGATGTTCGGCATACCAGGTCGTTTGCCAGGAAAACGTTTGAGGATCAGCCGGGACCTCAAAGAAAAAAACCAACGCTTCAATGGTTCTCCGCACAGGAGGAACGACTTTGACATGAATATCCCGCACTGATCGGTTCGGGGAAATGGCCCATTGGCGCAAGGTCGCCCGCAGATCAATTCCATCTTCCAGCGAGTTAGTAAATCGTTCAATTCTACCCAATTCCTCCCCCAAGATCTGTCGACTATGCTGACGAACATGCGCAGCAAACGATTCAATGCGCTGATCTTCCGGAGGCCAGGAACACTGCCGGGATGGATTCCATTGTTGTGCCCAGGATTGTGTTTTGGGCCTTGGAGGATCGGGCCTGAGGGTGACACGGCGCCAGACTAAGGGGTCCCCTTGCAAACGATTCACAGCCGATAAAATGTTTCCATCCGGATCCTGAAGTTCACCAATTCCCAGCAACACACCAGGCCTGGTATCCAGTGCGGATGGTTGAGTTTGGTAGTCATAGGTTTTGGCGGTTTCCAATAACCTGAGGGCAAATTCATCACCAGCCATCTGTTTCGCGGCTAGGACCAAGGTATACAAATCCGGTTTAAGCCGATGCTCGAGAAGCGTCAGGTTCCGCACGTATTGAAAATAGCGTTGTAATAATTGTGGGGTGACCCAATTAGTCTCTTGCGCGATCGTCGTGGAACGAGACGCCATCCACTGGGCTCGAGCTTCCAGAACCAGTTCTTTGATGCCATCAATGGCCAAATGCGTGTCGGCACGGGCTTCTTCACGTCGTTGTTCATACAGATGCGTGACATAGGGTAATTCACTCAACACAAAGTAGAGCGAAGCCGACTCGACCTTCCACCACTCGGGAAGGCCTGTTCGCTCCTCGGGTGAAAGATACGGCATCCGCTCTTGATAGGATTGACGCAACCAGGGCCAATCCGTCATTGGACAGAGAAAAAGAATGGCAGAAAAGTCCAGTTCGAGCTCATGAAGTCGAAATGCCATCCAACGGATGCGCTCCCAACGGGAGCTTTTGGCTTGAGGAGGGGGCAAGAAAGGTATAGTGGCAGCCGAGAAGGCTGCCAAAGGGACAGTCTTTAAGGTATAGGGATCAGGTCCGACCCAGGAGACGGAATGGTAGTGTTGAACCTCCCGATCAACATAGGCTCGCGGGATCCCTTCCGACATGGCCGACCGAATCCCCATGATCACCGGTTGACAGGGGTCAACTGGTACATAAGAACAGCTTGGGGTTCCATCCTCATCCTGTTCTGGAAGAACCACCAGGCTGATGACAGGCAATTGGTTAATCCCCTCTTCTACGAGGGGTTGCACAGAGGGCGGTAGAGGAATGGCCACACAATCAATGTGGCGCGACACAATAATCTCGCGCACAATATGAGCCATATCTCCACTTCCATGCACGACAGGCAGGACGTGAATATTGGAAGATAAGGCAAAGATCGAGTCAGGGGTCAACGCGGCGAGAGTCATGGTGCGTCAGGGACGAAAACGGGTGAGCCCTTTCCACTCAAGCATTAGAGTATAGGCCTTTCAGCGGGATCACTGAGGGATTACAAAGCTGAAGACCTACTGGTCAGGGTGCAGAGGATGGTCCTCTTCAAAGAAGAAATCCCCTAATCCTTTCGGGAGAACTTGCCCATGCAATGTTTGTGATCGTCGTTTCGCTAACACATCCAGATCCCGTGCTTCTTCTCCCAACACATTGACCAGAGCTTCCCGCCAAGCCGGATCACGGGCCACGGGATGGTAAGGGTCTTGGGCCATCCGTTTCATGGCGTATTGCACCATGTGCATCCCGTCCCGAATGGAAAACGGGAGATCCAGTTGATGCGCTTTTTGAAGGAAATTCACCGTGAGCGTGATCAGTTCCGCAGACGCAAACGGGAGGTGATATCGTAAGATGGCTAATTCATGTTCCTTGTTAGGAAATTCTACTTTCAGTGTCGGTTGCAGGCGGGACAGGATATAATCCGGCACCTCATACGTCGACGCATCTTCATTCATGGTGACACAACACCGGAAATTCTCATGCGCCTGAATTTGGACACCCGCCACCACCGAATCGACCGATCGCCGATGATCAAGCAATGAGGCAAGGGAGGCCCAACTTTTTTCATTCATCCGGTTGCCTTCATCAAGAAGACAGACATTACCGGTCAGCATGGCCGTGACTAAGGGCGAGGCTTGATAGGTAATCGTGCCTCCTTCAGAAATGACGGGGGAGACAAGCAGATCTTCGGGTCTGGTATCAGCGGTACATTGATAAATAAAGAGTTCCTGCTTACGCTCCTGAGTCGCCGCCATAGCGAGTGTGGTCTTCCCAACGCCAGGTTGACCGATAATTCTTGG
>JBDSHB010000340.1:0-6848 GCA_039918695.1 Nitrospirales bacterium
TCCGATAAAAATACCTAAAAAAAATCCTCGCCCGCCTACTAAGCCTACTCCGGCACCAAGAATTGCTCCCAATGCTAACGCGACAGGAAGCCACCCATCTCCCATAAAGACCCCGATCAACAGGCCCACGGTCCCTAATCCAAGCATACCCAAGAGGACATCAAAAATTTTCGATGGAGTCACCTTCACTCCTCATTCCCGTCCAAGATCACCTTTGGATGATTCAGACTGAACCTGTATGGAACCAAAGTCCACTTCCACTCCCGGCCCACCTAATAAGGAAATACCCCAGGCATGTGGGGCCGGTTCATGGTCATGAATTTTCAGAAAATCTTCATACACATTAACCCGCTCCTCAACCCATAAGCCAAGAGATTCAGTCCCACTTTTAATAACAATTTCTGTGGAGCTAAACATGCCTCCCTCTTTGACTGACCCTACAGGAAGTGTTGCACTCCACACATATTTCGTGTTCACGGGAATAAACATCAAGTCGACATCCAGGGACGGGTAGATTGCGGCCAGGAAATCGGCGTTATCAGGAACACTCTGTATCCGCCAACGCCAGGTCAGAATAGGGTGTTGCTTCGGGTCCCACGTCATGTGCTTGGTATATACCCGTTGATTGGCGTCCTTGGCTGAAAGGAAAAAAGTCCCACCCTCTCCTTGAATCGTATAGGTTTCATGGGCAGTGACCGTACTCCGCTGCGCTTCCCATCCTTGAGGAAATCCTTTGGCATCAGGATGCTGAAAATCCTCCAACACCATCGAACTACTGGAAGACCCTGTGTTCGGAACATCTTGGGCCCACGCAGCACTACTTCCACTTACCAGGAGTCCCACTACCAACCATGCCCAAAAAGAAGGCCTTACCCGGTTTCGCTTCACACCCTCTAAACTATTCTTTTGCCAAGGACAGACTCTCATGACGCGGATTCCTCTTCTGAAATGACCTGAATAACAGGTGAAGGACGTGCAAATTCAGCCGTTCGCGGTTCTACCACTCGTTGATCCCGTCGGCTAAGCCAAAACACGAAAAAGACTGATGACCAAAAAACAATCATATTGAGGGTGACCATTTTCGCCGCAAATCCCAGGGAAGGGGTAAATGCCCACGAGGATTGATCAGGCATTATTTCGGAGACATGCCACTCCAGTCGGCCAACGGACCGGATATACCCCATCAACCCCATCACCCAGGTAAAGGCGGCAGCCACGACAAACAATGCCACAATCCCACGCGGGGTAATTCGCCCCCAATGCACGGGCCCATTAATATGAGCGCCCCGCAACAATAACCGATTCAACAATATCCCTCCAACAACCACAGTCGTGGTCGTCATCCCTTGAGGCGAAGAAAGACCCACCCGAACATTTGCCGGAATATAAAATCCGTAAATGGCCAACCACACGATATTGGCAATTCCCATGAGAAATAACATCAGTAAGAGAACATTTCCCTTTGATGCCCACTTTACGGTCATCACACAATTAGCTCGCCGATACAGAATGTAACTCAGTGCGGTTAAACAGATCATGACGTTCACCGCACCATTCTTCGCAGACATTACACCGAACTGACCAATGACCGGATGCTGTGCCGCGCCCATAGCCTTCATTTCACTGCCACTCATCGCAATGGTGTGCGGCGTAAACCACACAAGAAAACACACCATCAACGCAAAGAGAATTGCCTTAAAGTGTGGATGAAAGCGCTCGCCCCCTTGAAGGCGCGACAACGATTGCCAGATGTAATAATTAATTCCTAAAAACAAGACCCCAACCATAATGGCTTGGAGGACAAACAACCATGACAACATGCCTCCCATCATTGCCATGCCCATAGTTTGCCGAAACTCAAACACAGACCGCATTAACCAGTAGCCTGCAAGTGGCATGGGCAGAAGTGCACAGACCACGACCACAATAAACACATGTCCGACCCAATCGTAATACGCCCGGTCATCAGAGGTTTTTGCCATGAAAAACCGGTAGGTCGCATAGGCAACGACCACTGCGCCACCAGACATGATATCCGCCAAAAAGCGGTGAGTATTCAGTGGATTCCATAATGGAGAGTGCAAAAGATGCCACACATTCCCTAAAAAGTGCCCTTGGGCATCAACTCCGGCAGGTGCCATCATAAACGAAGCCCATGAATTGGCTAACAACAACAAAACCACTCCGGTTGCATTTGAAAGAACTCCAATGGTCATATGGACCCACTTCAGCGCCGGAGTTTTGAGGAAATCCCAGGTGTAATAATAGAGGGCCAACAGAAAAGCTTCACTTACAAACACCGTGGCATACACCGGCATGACCGGCTTAAACGTCGACCCCATGTAACTCATAAACCCTGGGTAAAGAGTCACAAAGGTTATGAGCATGAGACAGCCTAATAAGGCGGTTATGGACAACGACAACAGGGCCACGCGCAAAATATCACGAGCCAGTCCATCGTATTTTTGTTGGGATGCCCGCTGTTTTCTGGTGATTCCTAAGAATTCTAATAATAGACAAAATAAGGGAATTGATAAGACAAATCCCCCAAAATAGGTGTGTTGCTGAGTCACAAACCACACGACCAACCGGTTATCCACGAGAGGGTAGGCGGAATAGCCCTGATGGGTCGCCGCGACAGACGGACCCTCAATCGTTCCGGGAGTTTGGTAGAAAATGTCCTGGCTTGCTTGCCCATCAGTCGCCGGTAAGGATTGGGCATCCACACCCAACGCACCTCCGGACTGCAGTAGAAAGATGAACAACACACTCAATAATGGTTTGACAAGAGTTTTCAATTTAATTCACCAAATTGCCATGCCCGACTTTGGCATCGGCGAGGGAAGGAAGAGGTTCAGAGGATTTAGAATTTTGGAGTATCCCCATCACAAAGGGACACCGTTGTATGGATTCAGGAATGCCGACGAGCTGTTCTTCATAGGATTTGCGCCAGCCCAGAAAGAGGGTATACACCGTCATCAACATCGCAGTACAGGCGGCCATCCCCATAAAACCTGCCTGAGGGATCTGCTCTACCCGCAATACAAAGGCGGCCATCCCCATGAGAACCAGAAAATACGTCGCTGAAAAGGTCAGATTTGGCCACATCCAAAACCAAAGAGATGACAGCCAGGTTCGTGGCTTGCCTCCCTGTGTATTTTGAGCATATAACGATTCCCCGCTGAAAAACGTCTTCATTCCGATGGAGGCGATAATAACGGGAACGACCAGTGATTGAAGAATGGGTTGCAGTTCAATCGGCCCCACAGTGGACAGAAGCCATGAACCGGCTACTCCCATCATGGTCGCCACAGCTCCCCATTTCACAATGCTTCCTATCTCTTGTGGAATCCATTTTCTTAACGCCTCCCCGTCAGGAAAAGTTGGGACAACAACCCCTTGTTGCCTCATTCGTTGCACATAACCGATTTCAAAGGCATCACGGGTCACGGACGTGCATGAAATGATGGTTGCCATCATGGCTGGGCCTTCGGGATGGAGCAAAAAATCATAGGCCACAAATACTTGAAGAATCGCCAAAACCAAGAGGGATAATTGAATCCCATAGACCAGACCAATCCATCCCATTAACCACACCCACTGCTGAGCCCCGTCTTCGCGCCAGGATTCCATCAGAGAGACTCCGCGTCCCTGTCGATAGGACCAGATGGCGGTAAGCATACAAATGCACCCGGTGAATGCCAGAAGCACCAATGGATTGGAAAGCGGCAAGACCGGCTTGAGAAGGTGGTAGATCCCAAAAGCCACTAAGCCGGGAACCAGCATCACCAAACGTTTCCGCTTGCGAACGGGTTGATCCGTTACTAAGGCATTCAATTGTGGAAGGACACGAAGAGAAAGTCGATGCAACATATTGTTACTCGCTTCGAAGAAATTTCCAGAGATTAATCGTTGGCGCCAATTCGCGCACAAGGCGTTTCATGTGCGCCCTGCCGCCATACCAAAATAACGGGCTTTCACCTCTCCCATGAGGGCAACCGTTACCGCAGGCATCCCGCGATCCAGAGCCGTTCGCTCCAACTCAATCCTCGCCATCGCCCGGATTCCCGACGGTACATTGTCGATACGACGCTCTGCGTCCGGATTCCACTCCACCATCCCCTTATTCCGCGCCGACCCAACACGCGCAACCGTCACTATCCTTTGTTCCCTGCTAGACACAAACTCCTCCACCTCTTCATGTACCAGAGGAACTAAATAGGGAGGAAGCCGGCTCATTTGATACAAGGCCTCGTCCGTCCATACGACAAGGGACACCACCGGATCCAATTCTTTGGCACTCCCCTCTGCCCCAAGGGAAAAACCACACCGATCGCAATGAAATTTTGCAAATATAGAATCGGATGGCAATTCTTCAACATCCGTGATCCGCAAGGAATAGTGACAATCACATTGCATGAAGGGCCTACCCGATTTTTCCGGGATAGAGGATGTAGAGCATCGTATAGGTAAACGATCCGGTCACAAACAGCACACAATAGATCACCATGGTGAATCTTCCGAGCACCCGATGCCGTCTGGCCCCATTTGGCCAAATCCGCTGGATAGATATTTCAATGCCAAACACCAACGCGATGAGAAGAATAAGACCAAAATACACACTGAATTTCCCCATGGAAAATCCGGACGTCATCACGCGTGAAAGAAAAAACAAGAGAACAATAGTGGTCACCCCTCCAAGGATCGTCGCAATGCGCCTTCCAGAAGTCTTTAAAATGGCATCCTTCAGGACCCGGTTCCCTTCCACGAAAGTCTGTGACCTGAATCCCAATACCATCATATAAATGGCCATCACGAGGCCGATCACGACTAGGAGAATATGAAGGGTTAAGACAGGCACAAACACTTGATCGTATAACCATTGAGGTCCGCCAAAGCCTTCCTTCCCCTCAAAAGCCAGGACCCCAAGACTACGAAATAAATAATAACTGATAAAGAAAGCGAGCATGGCAATCATCCCACCGAACATCAGCCAATGGTGCCGATCGGTTTTATGCTGTCTCGCCTGGATCCATCCGACAATAAACAATGTCGTAAAGAACGTCGCCATCAGTTGGCTCACATCCGCTCCAACCGTGGCATGGGTGCCGAAAAATCCTGGTTCTCTCAGCCATACCGCCATATCATCCATAAGTTCGCGCCATGCCCTTCTGTTATTTCGTGCCTTGAATCATGGCACGCGGTTCTAATTCTTCCACGATTCGAAACCCGGCTTGATCCATCCATTGCCGACTTTCTTGAATCGTAAAGCACTCGCCACATTCGGTGTTCACCAGGATATGAACAGCAAAGGCTGTCGTCCAAGCAGGACTGGTTTTGGCCGGATCCAAAAACCGGTCTTTAATGATCAGTCGTCCACCCTCATTCAAGCAGGCATATACCTTCTTCACCAATGCCGCATTGGTTCCACCATTCTGATAATGCAGAATATCCGACATGAGGGCAAGGTCATACGTCCCCTGAAATGCATCAACATGAAAGTTGCCGTCTTGCAAGTGAATACGATCCTCCAATCCCGCACGCTCTACATGTTGTTTGGTCACCTTCAGGGTTTGTGGAAGATCAAAAACCGTAGCGGACAATCCGGGATGTTCCAGGCAAAAAGCTATGGAATTCGTTCCTGCCCCACCGCCAACATCTAGCATTCGCACCGCTCCCTGAATGGGGACACTTTTCGCCAATCCCTGCCCACTTTCTCTCCCGATCCGATCCAAGACGGTAAGCACATGGGCCCCCAGTTCCGGATTTGTTTCAAAAACATGTTGGGTTACTGGTGACCGTCCGGTTCTTACTGTCTGTTCCAACTGCCCCCAGTGACTCCATTCAGCGTCATGCAACAATAATAAATGGCCCACATACTCTGAGCTTGATTGCACCAAATGGCGTTCAGCCACAGGATTATTGGCATATAGCTTCTCTTCTTTCGTTAACACACGCATCGCCACTAAGGCGTTCATGACCAACTCCAATGCCCGTGGGTTGAGCTTCAGGGCATCAGCCACCTCATTGACGGTAAGAGACTGCCCCTTAAGAGCTGTAAAGAGATCCAACTTCACAGCCGTGAGGAGAATCTTGGTTTCCCAGTAGTATCCTATCTGAAAAATATCTGCGAGAGATGATTCACGAGTCACACGGGGCCTCAAACTCAACATACAACATGAAAAATCATTTTCGATGTCGATCTTAACGGGGTCATTTTGCGAGGTCAAATGCTGAACGTTCAGAAAAATTGCCTAAGCTTCTCCACAAAAAACAAGGGCAACTAGCTCGTGGCTAGTTGCCCTTGACAGAAAACCTATGTCTCACTCGAAAGAGACTTATTTAATCTCGAAATTGGCTTCGACGGTTCCGCCATCCTTCACATCCACATCGGCTTCCACTTCGCCGGCAAGTGGATGCCACGCCCTCAGCTTGTGCTTGCCAGCCGGCACATCCTTGATTTCAAAGGTCCCATCCGCGCTGGCTATAGCATAATTCGCATTGGTCACCGGCAAATACCAGCCTTGCATAAATTCATGCTGGTCACATTGCAAACGCAACACAGAACCCTTTTTCGCCATTTTCAGCTTGACACTTTTATCCAACGAGTCGCCTTTCTTGGCTAATCCGATATTGAACTCCGTGCTTGACTTGGCACCCAACTGATCGAAGCTATGCGGGTTGTGCAACACACCTTCCGCTGACTTAGGATCGCTTGGATCAGCATCGTTATTGACTACCTTAAATTGGCCCTTACTCACGGCAATTCCAGTATACGGCTTAAATTCACACAATTCAGCTTCCACCAATTGTGGGGCCTCTTTTCCGGCTTTATCCAAAAAGGCCTT
>JBDSHB010000341.1:0-2584 GCA_039918695.1 Nitrospirales bacterium
TAAGGCATATCGACCTGGCCTATCCTGTGTTTCAAAGTCGATACGGCGACGGAGAGTCAGATAATCCAAGGCTCGATCGATCACAGGTTCCACGCTGGAGAAATCGACGCTTTTAATCAGAAAATCATAAGCCCCGAGTTTAATGGCTTCCACCGCCTCTTCAACCGTGCCATAGGCTGTGAGGAGAATGACCAAGGCTTGCTGAGATTTGGCACGAATATGCTTGAGAGTCTCCAGCCCGCTTAAACCGGCCATTTTCAAGTCCAACAAAATCAGATCAGGGACATCATGATCAAGGGCTTCCAATAAGGCTTCCCCCGAAGCGAAGCTCCGAACTTGATGGTGTCGCTTGGCGAGCCGCCGGCTGATGGCCTGGCGAACCACATCATCATCATCCGTGATAAAAATATTGGCGCGCATTGGTTACACCATTGGGAGCTGGGGTTGGCAAACGCAAGGAAGCCACCATGTCATAGTGGTCCCAAGCCCTGACTGACTTTCCGCATGAATTTCGCCTCCATGGGCTTCGATAATATTTCGACAAATAGGCAAGCCCAATCCGGTACCGCGATTTTTGCCGATGGTGAAAAACGGCTCAAAAATTCGAGGAAGAACACTTGGACTGATTCCCGTTCCATTATCTTTAACTTTAAGACGAAGCCCAGGCTTCCGTTCGATGGTTTCCTCTTCAATGGACAGACTAAGACATCCACCACCAGACATTGCCTCAACGGCATTTTGGATCACATTGAGCAACACTTGCTTGAGTTGATCTCGATCAGCCTGGATGGCGTCCAAATTTGCTGACGGATGAAATTCCACCTGAATGGTCTTTTGTTTTATTGGTTCATTGAGAACCTGCAAGGACTCCAAAACCAGATCTTTCAATTGAAAGGTCACGGGAAGCAAATCTCTTGGCCGCGCAAAGTCAACAATTTGATTCACAATCCTGTCCAATCGCCGGGTTTCCTTGAGAATAGTCACGAGATCTTCATGCCGTGAATCACCCTCAGGAAAATCATCCATCAGCAACGTCGTGGTTGACCCAATACCCACCAGCGGGTTTCGAATCTCATGGGCAATACCCGCAGCCATTTGACCCAGCGTAGCCAATCGTTCAGATCGGTTCAGCTTTGCACGCATATGCTCTAAAGCCGTGATATCCACATTGAACCCTTGGTATACCATCGTCTGACCACCTTCGTCTTGAATCGGTACTGCCCGACATAAGACCTTTCGAACAGTTCCATCCGGATGCAGAAAGCGAAAGACTCGTTCAAAAGGCTCACCCTGATGACAGGCATCTTGAAAAGTCTCCCGCGCACCCTCTCGGTCATCCGGATGAATGGCCTCCCACATGTGTTCAGGATTTAACATCTCATCGGGATTCCTCCCAGCCAGAATCCAATTCTGCCGGTTGCCAAAAATCAGGTGAACTTTTTTTGCCGTAAATATCCCGATGGGCGCATAATCCACAATTCCTCGATATTTGGCCTCCGAAGAGGTTAAATCCTGGTTCAATGTCCGGAGTTCCTGTTCGGATTGTTCGATACGCCGGATATGATTCCGGATTTGGGTGCCCATTGTTTGCATGACTTTCGTCAATTCGCCTATTTCATCGTCTCGTTCGAAAACTGGAATATTCGGAATCTTCCCCCCGGAAACATTTTCAACGGCCTTGACCAAGGTCGTTAAGGGACCCGTAATAGACCGCGCAATGAGATGCAGAGGGACCAGCAACAAAAACAACGCCAACGACCCTCCCCACACGACCACCCCCATCAGGGCCGATCGGTCTGCGGCGCTACTCCCAAGGGCGTATTGCAATTGCTGGACTTCCTGCCGATCAAATCGAGCCATTTCTTCACGAATCGCGAGCATGAGTATACGACCTTTCTCGCTCTCGACATAGTTCATGGCCTCCTCCGGGTGCCCCGCTTTGACTCGTTCAATCATCTGATCTTTGTTGTTCATGAATTGTTCGACCAATTCTTGAACAGATTCTATTAACTGTTGTTGACCCTCATCAGACTTAACCATCTGTCTCAATGAATTTCCAAGTAACATCACTCGTTGCTTAGCCGCCAAATAAGGCTGCAAAAACGGGTCTTTCTGCGTTATGATAAAGCCGCGAAAGCCGGTTTCGAGATCCACAACCAATCGCATATATTCAGCCGACGCGCTTTGCACATGATACACATCATTGAGGTGGTCTTCATCCAGCGAAAAAGTCTGCACACTCCTATAGGTCACCAGGCTCAAAATCAAGACGGCCAAAACTGGGACCCCCGAGACTAAAAGAAGTTTTCTGGCAATCGGAAGATTTAAAAATAATTTACTGAGAGACATTGGCGATCCTCCAAACCCTCTCTTCAAGCCTTGCCCTGACAGGCCTGCCATTCCACATCAGAACCCTATCCACTATACCCCAATAGCCTGTCAAATCTCATTATGGGAGGTGCCCAACTCAGGTTCATTCCTCTAATCAGAGGGCGGTTTCAAGTTCCAAGTGCAATGGGTGATTGATGACGCAGTTGCGTAAACACTTCCAGGGGCGTCGCCCAGTCAAGGCATTTTCTCGGTC
>JBDSHB010000342.1:0-4181 GCA_039918695.1 Nitrospirales bacterium
TGATTGTTCCCATCCCCCCATTCTGCCAAATTTCTCGTGAGGAATAAACCGCGCTTTCCCTTGTCAACAAAGGCTAGCATGATACTGAACCCCTCTTATTTACCCACTCACTTTCACGAAGACCCAACAAATATGGTGTATGACGAAATCAACATTATCTGTTGGTTGTTGTCCTGAATGGGACTGCAAGGGCTGAAGGATAAGGGAATTCCCTGAGGCCTAGATGGTTAAATGGTAGCATGATTAGTATTATTTGCCAGTAAAAACAAGTCAGGACGACCCTGAGAATTCAAAAGGGGTGAGTCCTTTGGATAGCAAGACAACTATGTTGACTTATCTTGTAGGAGCCATCCTTTCCCGTCAATCATTTTTGGTCTATATTCCTGTCCGTTGTAGGGAAATGGCGAAATCATGTTTCGAAACATGAAGGCCTATCATCCTATCAAAAAAATCACACCAGTACCTACCTGCAGATTTGATCGATACCTCTCGTGAAGCGATTCTTCCGTTTTATTTGATTCGGCAATCCCTCACCGTTCTAAGAGTGCATGCCGTAGTTTAGTTACAGCATGTTCCTTTTCTAGCAAGTTGTACTTTTCCCGTAAGAATCCAGTTTTTCCCAGGATGCAGGAACATGCCAATTCTGTTTCCAAGGCTCTTAAGGTTCCTTCCCATATAGCCGATTTATTTCCGTATGCCACGCCAAGGCTTTGGTTTAGATGCTTTGGCAAGTTCTTTTCCGTTGGAATAACCCAGCCTCCGGCAAAGGCTTTAAAATCAAGCGATATCACAATATAAATTGAAATGCCACCTCGGTAGAGGGACCTCGACTGCTATTTTCGCGATGACGACTCGTACGGAAACATCAGGGGTTTCGGAGGGCCAAATGGGAGCAGTGGGGGAGTCCATCTTCCATCGAATGCGAAACGTCTTGAATAGCATACATGTGTCTGCCGGACTTATTAACCATCGGCTTCGGGAATCTCATGTGGCTGATGTTGGGCGGGTTGCGGATATGCTGGAGGCCCATAGCCATGAATATGGGTGGTATCTCACTCAGGATCCCAAAGGGAAAAAGATTCCGCATTTCCTGGGTCAGTTGAATGAGGAATTGTCACAGAACCATCTCGATACTCTGACGGAATTGACCACGCTCAATTATCACCTGGAACAATTGGAATATTATCTGACGGTTGGGCAAACACCCCTTCGTGTGGGGGGATTTAAAGACACCATTCAGTTTGCAACGATTATGGATGAGGCTTTGGCTCCCCATCAGTGTGAATTGGATCGGATGGGGGTTCAAGTGTGTCGAGAGTATCATATTGTTGCTGAGGGTATTCTGGAAGTATCCAAGCTCCTCTGCATTTTGGTGAATTTAATCCGGAATGCGATCAATGGGATGAGGGAGATAAATGGTCGTACCCATCGCCTCACTCTTTATATCTTTCCCTGTCCGGACCGAGAAGGGTTTGTTCGCTTGCAGGTCGCTGATACTGGAAGTGGAATTCCTTTGGATGGTCTGACACGGGTGTTTTCTCCGCAGGCTTCGGGGGAGCAATCAGCCCTGTTACCGAATCTTCATGCTAGTGCTATAGCGGCCAAAGAGCTTGCTGGGTCACTGCGGGTGTGGAGTGATGGTCCGATGCAGGGAGCAATATTTACTCTTGATTTGCCAGTTATTCACATGGAGGGAGAACGGTAATGGAGAAGGAACCAGCCAACCGGCGTATTTTGGTGATTGATGATAATGTGGCGATCCACGAAGATTTTCGAAAAATTCTTGAGCGATCATTAGACACCTCGCTGCTCCAAGAGGTTCGGGCGGAATTGTTTGATGATGTGGAAGAACAAAAAATTGTTGAAAAGTTTGAAGTTGATACTGCGGACCAAGGGCAAACGGGACATCGAATGGTGCAAGATGCGATGAAAGCTGAACGGCCGTATGCGGTGGCCTTTGTGGATATGCGTATGCCCCCAGGTTGGGATGGAGTAGAGACGGTGGAGCATCTGTGGCAAGAAGATCCTGATTTGCAGGTCGTGATCTGTACGGCTTTTTCTGACCATGCGTGGGAAGATGTCATTCAACGATTGAATAAAAATGGCCAGCTCCTCATCTTGCGAAAGCCATTTGATAATATTGAAGTTTGGCAGCTGGCCAATTCTCTTACCAAGCGTTGGGCGGAATCGTGTCAGGCAAAATCACAGTTAGAACTATTGGCCAAATGGGCAGAAGAACGTGCGGAAGAAACAATAAAAGCTCATTGACGCCTGGCCATCTAGATTCGGGCGTTTGGGACCTTCCCTTTTAAAAGGGTATTTGTGGGGAAGGTGAGGGACTCCCTTTACTAAGTACGCAACATGTCGTCATGCCAGGGAAACCTCAATTCACGGCCTTCGGTGAATGAGAAACCAATGATGTTCAAGACGAAACTTCATTCATCCAGCGTGGGATGCTGTTTTCCCATTTCATGAGTTGTTTATCGATTAAAATTGATTTTCTCTCCTTATCCTCTTCATGTAATGGTTCATGTCATGTCGGAATCTAATGGGCAGGTGATTTCGGAATTTCCGCTGCTTCGCGTGGGGATGGTGGGAATTCAGGAAAGTGATCTTTCCCCATCCTTTCATAGCGTGTTGGCTTCTCAGAGTCCCATGCTTCAAGTCACCTGGCTTGATTATGCCTCAATGCATCCTTCCTGTTTTGATTCCGACCACCCATTTGATCTCATTCTAGTTGACTGTCGGGTGAACCGGAGGGGGAAGGACATTGCTTGCGATATCAAAAAAGTCTGTGGCAATGCGTTCATTTTGGGATTGATTGATGAAGAGAATTCCGCTGTCGAGGTGAAAGACGACTCGGCTATCGATTGGCTGGTTAATGAACATATGGAGGGTATCGCGATGCCCTGGGCCATTCGAGAGGGGTTGGCTCGACGTCGGGGTTTGATCGAACGTGAGCAATTGCGCAGGCAGGTGGAAGATGCCTCTTATAATAATGAGATGGCGGATGTCGCCTCAACCGTATTGCACAATGTGGGCAATGTGCTCAATAGCGTGAATGTGGCCGTGCATGTGGTTCATGAGTTGATTAATCAGTCTTCGGTGATTCTGGTTCATCGGATTGCGGAACTGTTAAAGAATCATGAGGAGAATTGGGAAATCTTTCTGACTCAGGATCCAAAAGGGAAACGGATTCCTCCGGCGATTATGAAATTGGGGAGCCACCTCATAGCAGAGCAACAGACCGTGCTGAAAGAATTGGAAGGTCTGGTTCGCAATATTGATCATGTAAAACACATTATCATTTCACATCAGACGATGGCGAAGTCTCGGGGTATCAGTGAGGCTCTCTCTGTTGTGGAACTTCTGGACCAAGCGGTGGAGTTAAGTTTTCAATCTGGAGATGCGAAATGGATCAGGATCAAACGAGACTATCAGACTGTGCCGCCTGTCGTGACCGATCGGCATCAGTTGCTTCAAATTCTCGTGAATTTGCTGCGAAATGCTAGACAGGCGATGCAATTACAGGTCGGAGTTGATCATCTCCTAACCATAAGGGTGGAAGGTCGTACAGATGATGGGTTGTCGGTTGTTATCACAATTCAAGATACGGGCATCGGAATTGCGTCGGAACATTTGGCCAGGATGTTTACTCGAGGTTTTACCACCAAGCAAGATGGCAATGGGATTGGTCTCCATAGTTCAATGGGCACGATTCAGCGTATGGGTGGATGGTTGCAGGCCCATAGCGATGGGAGTGGCGCTGGCGCGACCTTGACACTGATCCTTCCGGTTGAGGTAGGGGCAGGACAGACATGAATCCCGTCTGTACTCTTAATCGACGGATCTTAGTGATCGATGATAGCCCGAACATTTTGCAGGATTTTCGGAAAATTTTGTGTCCCGCAATGAGCGTCATTTCCAATGCGTGGCTTGAGAGCAGTCAGGATTTTTTTGATGGGCCCTTTCTGTATCATGGCAAAGAACCTTTCGATCTCGATTGTGTGAAAAGTGGAGAGTCAGGGCGTGATCTGGTCACGCAGGCTAAGGCACAGGGTTCGCCTTTTGCGGTGGTGTTCTTGGATGTGCAATTGCCCAATGGTTGGGATGGGATTGAAACGGTTGAGCGAATTTGGGATGAGGATTCTGACATACAGGTCGTGTTGTGTACGGCCTAT
>JBDSHB010000343.1:0-3600 GCA_039918695.1 Nitrospirales bacterium
TGCTAATATTCATTTGTGGTTGGTAATGGAGGAGAAATTCTTCTTTTGCCAAAGCTCGACTGAGTTCCATCTCAAGCGTGGAGCCATCGAGGCCAGCTGTTTTCATGCCGGCGGTGTAAAACTGATAGGTATTGCCGCCTTGCGCTTTGGCTCGATACATCGCGGCATCCGCATGGGATAAAAGTTCCTGGGAATTGGCGCCATCCCAGGGATAGATGGTGATCCCGAGGCTTCCGGTCACATGCAGTTGGTGCTGCTTGATAATGACGGGGTGAGCCAGGAGGTGAAGAATGCGTTGCGCAACAGAGGCCACGTCCTCAATCGACACGATTTGTTCTAAAAGGACTGCAAATTCATCTCCTCCTAATCGGACACCCGTGTCAATTTCTCTAATACATTTTTTGATTCGTGCGGCCACAGTTTTGAGTAACGAATCCCCGTATTCATGGCCGAGGGTGTCGTTAATATCTTTGAAATGGTCCAGGTCCAAAAACATTAGAGCGATTGCCGTGTCGTTCCGATGACAGCGAGCCACGGCACAATTTAATCGTTCATAAAAAAGGCCTCTGTTTGCAAGCCCTGTCAGATGGTCGTAATGAGCCAATTGGGTAATGCGTTGTGTGGCTTTCTGTCGTTCCATGGCGTACCGAATGGCCCGGCACAGAGTCGAGCTGCTGGTCTGGCCTTTGATTAAATAGTCCTGGGCTCCACTTTTCACGGCTTGAATTGCCTGGTCTTCCTCCTCAACGCCGCTCAAAATCAGAATCGGGACATCAGGGCAAAACTGCATGAATTGCAGAATGGATTCAAATGATTTCCCGTCTGGGAGGTGCGAGTCCAGAATAATGGCTTGAAATTGGTTTTGTTGAATGAGGTCGAGAGCATCGCTGAGAGAAAGGCCATGCTCCAAGGTAAATTGGTTTTGGAGTCCTTCTTTCAGCATGTTTCTAATAACCAACGCTTCTTTAAGGTCATCTTCAACCAACAAAAGTGAAATCATGATTGCTGCTTTCTCCCTGTTTCAGCTCGTTCCTAAGTCCAGGGACTTTTTAGGTTCGAGAAGGCGGTCATAGGTTATCTTGTCGGATGTAGCAGTGTTTTCTTAATAGTTTTTGTAGATTTTGTCTCCTTGAGGGAAAGATCTCAGAATCTATTGCATGATCTTAATGGTGAATTTTTTAATAAAAACAAGTGGTTAATCATTATTCGAGATTAGATAAGGCCTACGAAATTTTCAGTGAAATGATAAGTGCTCTGTTATAGGTGACTTTGTTATTCCTTTAGGAAATTTAGCTTTACTTTACAGTCAAAATTTTTATATAGTGTTATCAAATTGCGCCTTGTATTTTTACCTTCGATTTTTTTAAACAATAGGTCTTTTTCCTGGTTTCGCCCAAAACTCGGTATGACGTACTTAATACAGACTGGAGGGCGATTTCTCTTTAAATCCGTATGACAGATTGCCTACGTCTCTGAATGTAATGTCCTTTGTTGGGAAGAACGATGAGGAAGGACCGATTGGTCTCTTGTGTTGAGAGGGCCGATTGGCTCAATACGAAAAGTGGTATGATTGGGTTGAGCTATTAATTTTTAAGGAGCTATGTTAATGGGGAAGACAGCGTCATTGCCGGAGGTGATTCAGCGATTAATTGAGATTGGTAAGCCCAAAGGGCATGTGACCATAAAAGACTTGACGAGTATTCTTCCTGCCGACCAGATCACCTCTGATCAATTACATACCATTTTAAGCGAGTTGCACGAAGTCAATCTCCAAGTGATCGATCCTTCAAAGCGGACGGCCTTGCAGTTGGCGGCTCTAAAAAAGAACGCGGGGCAAGAGGAATCAGATGATTCAGAGGAGGAAACGGATTCTTCCCTGGATATTGATTTGACGCCAGGTGAACCTACCCGCATCGATGATCCGGTACGGTTGTATCTAAAAGAAATGGGACGGGTGCCTTTGCTCACCCGTGAAGGCGAAATTGAGCTGGCAAAACACATCGAAGAAGGGAAGCGTGAGTTGGCATGTGCCGTCTATGGCATGCCCTTGAATATCAATTATCTGGAATCACTCCACGACCAATTAAAGCTTGAGGAGATTCGTGTTCGAGATATCGTCCTCCTACAGGAAACCTTGGAGGAAGAGGAAGTTGAAGAGGAGGCCATTGCCAGTGAACAGGAGGATGAAGAGCTCCGATTACGAACGCTAGAGAGTCTGGCAACGGTTCGAAAGCTGGGGCGTGGGTTGCTTTCACTTTATATCCAAAATCGAGATGGGGAATCGACTAAAAATACGAAGGCGCAACTTGAGAAGCGCCGGATTGGTCTGGCTGATCAATTTGTTGATCAAATCGAGGCACTTAACCTGCATCAGCGTGTTAAAGATCAAATGTTAAGGCGTGTCAAAGATGTTGGTCAGGAAATTCGGTCCGTTGAAATGATGACTGCCCGTCATAGGAAAAGGCTTGGGCTTGCTGGGCAAGACGGCATTCAGGTGATTGGGAAAAAACCACGCGCGACTACAAAAGGGAGTTCGCTGAGACGCAAACAACAATTGACTCCTGAAGAAATTGAAAAATTGAAACAAGAAGTGGAAGCGGGGAAAGCTACCCTTTTACGGATCCAAGACGAGGTTTTGGGTATGCCGATGGAAGAATTTACGGCTGCCCTGACTATTTTGGAGACAGCTGAGGAAAAGGTGAAACGAGGGAAGGCCCAACTGATCGAGGCCAATCTGCGATTAGTCGTCAGTATTGCACGAAAATATACGAATCGAGGATTGCAGTTTATCGACTTGATCCAGGAAGGAAATATTGGATTGATGCGGGCGGTCGATAAGTTTGAGTATCAGCGTGGCTATAAATTTAGCACCTACGCAACCTGGTGGATTCGCCAGGGTGTGACGCGTGCCATAGCCGATCAGGCCAGGACCATTCGTATTCCGGTACATATGATTGAGGCCAATACCAAATTGGCCCGGACGGCAAGGCAGTTGGTGCAACAATTAGGGCGTGAACCTACCCCAGAGGAAATTGCCGAACGGATGGGCCTAACTCCTGAAAAGGTTCGCATGATGTTGGATATTTCTAAGGGGACCATTTCCCTTGAAACGCCAATCGGCGAAAAAGAGGATAGCCAGTTAGGGGACCTGATTGAAGATAAAAATGCAGTTTCTCCTATGGATGCTGCAAACCGTTATGATCTGCAACGTCAGATTGCTAATGCCTTGGGGGTGTTGACTCCTCGCGAAGAGACTGTGATTCGTAAGCGGTTTGGGATCGGTGATAGTACCGATCATACATTGGAGGAAATAGGTCAGGACTTTGACGTGACTCGTGAGCGTATTCGTCAGATTGAGGCCAAAGCCCTAAAGAAACTTCGTCACCCAAGTTGCAGCCACAAACTTCGGAGTTTGGTGGACCATCTCTAATCTGAGTCTATGATGAATTGGGAAGGCCCCGTCATGTATATGACGGGGCCATTTTTTTGTCATATCCCTAAGGCATTATGGTATGGATCCTTTGATTCTCTCTTTTCATGAGTTCCTATTATTCATAAAAAACTGCTCCTGGATACCCCCCAGCTTGCTGGGGGGAGGAA
>JBDSHB010000344.1:0-5149 GCA_039918695.1 Nitrospirales bacterium
TTTCTCTGCCCGCTTTCGAGGCCACCCAAGCAAAAGAAGGCATCCGACGCCTGCCACGGCCAACAACCGCCGGTTCATGGAAGCCCACAGTTGAAGACTGCAGGAGCGGGAACGATGATCGAAGGGACCGTGGGCTCCCCTGTCCTCCGCGACTGGTGTCATTAAATTATCGGGACGATGAGGATCGACAGAGACATTTGTCTGTTGGCCCGTATACGCCACCTCAGCGAGGTAATGATCCAGTAATCCCGGGATGAATTTCTCCCCGACAATGGTTTTAACCGTCGGGATGCCAACCCACAGTTCACGCCGATCGTGATCAACCGACCAGACGATGGCACGCGCCATCACTTCCGGCTGATAAATAGGCGGGACCGGCTGAGGATTATTGGGAAGACGGCTTTTAATCCATCCAAATTGTGTGGTATTGACTCCCGGCAGGTGCACCATAGCGATGCGGACCTTGCTCTTATCATGAATCAGTTCCGATCGGAGCGACTCCGTAAACCCTTTTACCGCATGCTTGGCCCCGCAGTAGGCCGATTGAAGGGGAATGGCACGATACGAGAGAGCGGAGCCAACTTGAATAATGATACCCCGATCCCTGGGGAGCATACGACGAAGTGCCGATAAGGTTCCATGGACATATCCGAGATACGTGACATTCGTCACCCGTTGAAATTCTTCGGCGGTCATGTCCTTCACCGGTGATAGCACCGATACCATGGCATTATTAATCCAAACATTGATCGGGCCAAAGGTCTCCTCAACGGTCAGGGCGGCTCGTTCCACTTGCTCCGGGTCGGCAACATCGGTGGGAATAACGATCGCGTGCCCGCCAAGCTGTTCGACCTCCCGGCGGGCTCCTTCTAGACCCTCCTGCCCACGTGCCAGTAAACCAAGGTATGCTCCCCTTTGAGCAAAAGCCCGCGCGGTGGCCCGACCGATACCCGCCGAGGCCCCCGTAATAACCACGACCTGTCTCTGCGGAACTTGTTTCATGTCATCTCCTCTTATCCTTGGGGCACACCTGTATGGAGTTGGTGCATAAAAATAATGGCTAAGATTTCAATAAATCCTTTTCTTGATTTCCCTGTCGATCATTCGAAATTTGCTCAACAATATGATTATCTTTAGTGACATCGGCCTGAGAACTTGATGGAACAGCGGGTGCAGGAACATCCTTTTTATGGTCGGTCTGGTCAAAAACGGCCTGGTCATCAATAGGGTAATAGCCCTGCATCTTCAGACGATAGATGGGTTCGGGCATTTCATAATTGGCCAGATCAAAGGCTTCTTTGACTGCCCGAATGGCTTCACTTCTTACCTTTTGGTAATCGTATTGGTCCTGCGTCGTCCAGGCAAACATTTTCAGTATCACATTCGAATCACCTAATTGTTCTACCGCGCACCGGACCGGCGGATCAGCAATCACCCCTGAGGTGTGTTGTAATGTCGTGATGGCCAGTTCCAGCGCAGCTTTTATATCCACGGCGGTATCAATACCGACCTCAAACGTAAAGCGCCGCTTGGGATTCCTGGAATAATTGAGAATAATGCCTTTGTACACCGTGGCATTCGGTATCCGAACATGATTCCCGTCTAGAGTCATGAGAATGGTCTCCCTCGATGTCAATTTCATCACCAAGCCTTCATAATTTTCCAGGACGATTTGGTCCAGTGGCCGAAACGGTTGTCGAATACTCAACAAGATGCTGGCAATGTAGTTTTCCACGGTGTCTCGAAGGGCAAAACCTATGGCCAGTCCCATCACGCCGGCCACACCCACAATTGTACCCAACAAGGCTGTCGCGTCCAGGATTTCGAGCATGACAATAAAGCCAATAAATATGACGGTCCCTCTGACGATTTGTTTGAGTAACGACTGCAAAAATGCATGCGGAGTAACTTTTTCATACAAACGATCCCATCTGGTGATAAAGGCTGCCAGAAACCAAAAGGCGAGAAACACCAGCAGGGCAATGATTAATAAAGGAAGAAAAGAAACAAACGCATTGAGTTGGCTCACCATTTTTTCCTGGACGACGGTCAGCCGTTCACGGACTTCAGTTTTTTGGCTAATTTCGTCCGTCACACTGACCACTCCCTCAACGCGTCCGGCAAGTTCAAGAGCCTGTTCATGGGCTTCTTTATCGGGAGTTTGTCCACTCAGGCGAACCACTCCGGCCTTCACGGCGATGTCGACATTGGCAAGCGCGGGTAAATTCTGAAACACGTCCGCAAGACGTTGTGTGATGAGCCTATCGTCAATCTTGTCAGTCCCCACTGCAATTTCCTTTGGAGCAGGTTGGGGCGAGAGGCCTATAGGGGCATCATTATTCACCACCGAATCTTGAGGCCACACTGACTCGGATTGACCAACAGATAAGTTCATGAAGAGGATCGCGACGAATAACAAACACTTTCTCCCGGGCATAGAAATTCCCTTAGGCTTGGTCACAGTCAAAACCCATTCTTTCTGTTAAATGATTATAAATATAGGGCATACCACAATCCTGTCCAATAGTTCGCTATTTGTTATCACCCCTTCAACTGACAAATGCCTATCTTCACCATTGGAAAACATCTATCACTCTCACCTATCTGGGTCATTCCTATCAAGATATCCATGATTGAGACCGGCAAAATTGGCCAAAGGCATCAGACCATGTCAAGATGGAATGTCTTACCCGGTTATTTCTGACAGCAGAGATAGATCGTTCGACTCCAGCTTTCCGTGGATGTCATTCAGGTCAGACTGCACCAACCTCGGCTTGTAGACATTTTATTTCATACATCGGTGATTTTATCTGTTTGGGGGGCACCCTCAAACTGGTAATCTTAAGAAGAGAAGATAGAATCTTCGCTTTTCGCACCACTCCAACCTCGCTCCATGCGGTTGATGAGCGACTTCTATTCTATTTCCATTCCTGCTCTGTAGGTCATCACGCTCTAAATAAGAAAGGATTCCTGTTTTCTTAACCCAGGGAATGCTTCATTGGGGCTCCCCGGTCAGGGAAGGTCAGAATGAGAAGGCCGCATGCTCATCGAGGGAGAGCAATAGCCATCGACCGTGCAAGCAGTTCAGGCTCCTCCCGGTAAGAATGACAGTCAGATTTCCTGGATTTTTTAGGCTCATCCATTTTTAAAAGGAGGATTGTTTCATGGCTGTGGTAATAAACAAAGGGCCCGTGGAAGATCGAACGGCGGCGATGAGGCGCATCTCATGGGCTGCTATTTTTGCGGGAATCATTATTGTCCTTGTTGTACAACTTTCCCTCAGTCTGTTCGGAATCGGAATCGGAGCGAGCACTATTGACCCTCTTCAGGGCGAGACTCCCACAGCATCCACCTTCAGCATTGGAGCAGCAATCTGGTGGATCGTCGCTAGCATGATCGCCCTCGTGGCCGGAGGGTGGGTGGCAGGCCGTCTCGCGGGGATCCCAACTCAAACCGATGGATTACTCCATGGGCTGATCACCTGGGGGGCGGCAACACTCGTGACTGTATATTTTCTCACCAGCGCGGCAGGGAGTCTCATCGGAGGCGCCTTCGGTGTCATGGGCAGCGCTCTTTCTGCCACCGGTCAAGGAATGGCTGGCCTTGCTCCAGAAGTATCTGACTTCGTCAAGAGTCAGGTCACTCAGACTGACGTGACATGGAAAGACATACAACAGGAGGCCAAACTCCTACTTCAGCAAACCGGGAAAGCACAACTACAACCCGATTCTCTGAAGAATACGGCGAAACATACAACAGAGAATGTGAAGGAGTCAGCTCAACAATCCGCGAGTAACCCCCAACAAACAGATGAACCATTGTTAACCGCGCTTGATCAGATGATCCGAAAGGGAAAAAATGTGGCATCCGAAGCGGACAAAAAAGCCGTGGCGAACATATTGGTTGCCCGAACGGATATGAGTCAGCAGGAAGCTGAGAAGGCCGTACAAGGGTGGGCAGACACCTACCAAAAGACCATGACACAGTATGAGGAGCTCAAGGGCCAAGCTCAACAGCAAGCTCGCGAAACTGCGGACGCCACGGCCAAAGCCGTTTCTCAGGCATCGATCTGGACATTTATCACGTTGATGTTTGGGGCCTCTGCTGCCATGATCGGGGGAGTGCTTGGTGCACCACGGTACCCCCTGACGGCAACCTCAGCCGTGGTATAACAGGAATGAAGGAAGACGCCCTTGCAAGTGCAGACCGTTCAAATGTTCAGTGATCCTCGTCGGTCCGTCGGTTTGCATTCCCTTCTGTCCTCCTTCATCTGCTAAATGTCTCACACAATCATAAAGGGGAGTCTTGATTCAGAGACTCCCCTTCCTTCCAGAATTTACTTTAAATTAGAATACCCATGTACGAAGGACTATGTGAAAATTTCCTCCTGATGGAGGTATGTGAGACGCCAGTGAAAGCAAAAACAAACTTACCCCCCCTCCCCACGAATACGCATAAGGTCTTCCCCCCATACTGAAACGAAACATTCAAGGGCCTCAGCGATTGCCTGAAGCACCGGGAGTAGATGGCCCTGGTGCAACCAAAGGCCAGGAAGTGCGGTAACCAATACCCGATTCTGATGAGGTGATCCATTGCCGCTGACCGAAATCCCCTCCTCTCCATTCCTACAATTTAATACAGCGGTGAATCTTCGCGGGTGGAATGAAGGTCCGGTATCCAGACCTCACCATGGACAGGCGTTCGAATGCTCACGTCAGATAGAGCATCATCTCAGTTGCCAGTTCCTTTTAGAGAACATCTTGCCTCATTCGATTATTATTGATTTGGAAGTTATGCGAATAGTCCCTCTGTAGGCACCCACGCACACTGGATACTTTAGGGGATTCCCTATGAATTTTATCCGTTATCATGACACTTCCTCGTGTGGTCTTATTCAATTACGTGACTGAGTTGCGTTTCATAATGGCCCTTCATACAAATTCCGTAGATCTGGTCGCCGCAAATGATGGTCGGGGTTGCGATGAAGGGGCGAAATTCTTTCAATATTCCTCAGTATAGACGCGTGTATGTGTGCGCCTATTCACTAAAGTTGGTTCGCGCGGCTTGGCCCTAAATTTCCGAAATGATATATCAGAAGCTATAAACGCCGATTTGATTTGTTCCAAGGGATGGACTGGGGTCATGGCTT
>JBDSHB010000345.1:0-3168 GCA_039918695.1 Nitrospirales bacterium
TCTTGAGATCACCAGCCGCACCCCATAAATCGTTCACTATTCATAGGACAAGGGCATAGTCTCGTGGCTATGCCCTTATCGTATGACTCCATTTCCTTCAAAAACTGTCATAGCCTTGCGCTCGATCATTCTGCCCACACGTTCATCCAACAGATGCCAACGCCAACCGTATTCCCGGCTTCCTTCAGATGTGGAAAGGTTTGGCATCAAGATTCCCCTTGATGTAGACTCCAGTACCTCATTGAACGACCTGAAATACTGTCACATTTACTGATTATGCCAAGCGAACACCAGCCGTCAAAATCAACGAAATTCAAAGAGCTCCTCTTGTCTCCCCAGCTTGAATTTATCTGTGAAGCCCACAATGGGCTTAGCGCCAAGATCGTGGAAGAAGCAGGATTCCATGGCATCTGGGCTAGCGGTCTCTCCATCTCAGCTCAATTCGGCGTGCGAGATAACAACGAAGCGAGTTGGACCCAGGTCCTGGACAATCTGGAATTTATGTCTGACGCGGCTCGCATTCCGATTCTCCTCGATGGAGATACAGGCTATGGCAATTTCAATAATATGCAGCGTCTCATTCGTAAATTGGAACAGCGGCATATCGCGGCCGTGTGCATTGAAGACAAATTATTTCCGAAGACGAATAGCTTTCTCAAGAGTGACACGCAGCCCATGGCCGACATGGAAGAATTTTGCGGAAAAATTAAAGCCGGGAAAGATGTCCAATCAGATCAGGATTTCTGCATCATCGCCCGGGTTGAAGCGTTCATCTGCGGATGGGGACTGGCTGAAGCCTTGCGGCGGGCAGAGGCCTATCGCCAGGCCGGGGCGGATGGCATCCTGATTCACAGTGCCCTGGCGGTGCCTGAGGAGATTCTGGCGTTCAAACGGGAATGGAGCAATCGATCACCCGTGGTGATTGTGCCGACAAAATACTATTCCACTCCCACCGATGTGTTCAGGCAGCATGGCTTTTCCCTGGTGATTTGGGCGAATCACATGCTCCGCGCCGCAGTCGCCACCATGCAATCGACGGCTCGCGTCCTCAAGAAACAGGAAAATCTTTTGTCGATTGAGGATAACATTGTGCCGGTCTCAGAAGTCTTTCGTCTGCAAGGGGCCGCTGAACTCATGGAAGCCGAGCAACGCTACCTTCCGAGGAGCGCTGACCGCCCATCGGCAATTGTGCTGGCCGCTTCCCGTGGAGATGAGTTGGGGGAACTGACGGAAGACAAACCCAAAACCATGGTCAACATTCGTGGAGTCCCGCTCCTTGCGAATATCGTTGACGCATACAATAGCGTGGGCATCAAGGAGATTCTTGTGGTCCGGGGGTATAAAAAAGAAGCCGTCAATCTTCCCAATCTGACCTATGTCGATAACGATGCCTTCGCAGAAACGGGAGAATTGGATTCCTTGTTGAAAGCGCTTCAAGCAAAAGAAGGCCGATTCCAGACCACCATCGTGTCCTATGGCGATGTCCTATTTAACAGCTACATTCCTCAGGCGCTTCTTCAAACCAAGGACGACTTTGTGATTTTTGTGGACAGCGACTGGCAGGAAAAAACGAGTTATACAAGGCTTGGTGGATTTGCCGAATGCACCGCACCGAATTCCCGAAAGGCCTTTAACGCCCAGATTCATCTCAAGCAATTGGGCAGGACAGTTTCTTCGGACATGATTCATGGCGTATGGATGGGATTTTTTAAAGTCTCGGCCCAGGGTGTGACGCAATTACATGAGATCCTTACCGAACTGCTTGCCGACCCGATTCACCGGAAAGCAGGAATGGCAACCCTGTTCCAGGAATTATTACGAAGGAATTATTCGATAAGGGTTCTCTACACCGTCGGGCATTGGCTGGACATTAACAGCCTCGATGATGTCGTCCAGGCCGGAAGCTTTTAATGAGGGTTGGAGAACCTTCTTCTATTGTCTTGAACAAAAACATGCTCGGTTATTTTCATGAAGGGAGCCCTCGCGATGAAACTTTCAGATCTCTCTCAGAAGGAATTTAAAGAACTGGTGAATAGCATGGTGGATGACCGACTATGTGAACTGCTGGGCAATCCCGACCTGGGCCTGGCCCTGGACGAAAAGGTTCGCGCGGAGATGAAGCAAGTGTTGGAGTCCACGGATCGAGTGACCGGGGAAATTGTCGCCGAGCGACTTGGCCTCCACTGGTGATATAACATGGCCTGGTATCGTGTCACCTATCAGCCCTCGATTCTGGACGATCTTCACACAACCGACCAGAGCATGGCCCAGCGTCTTCTAGATAAGACCAAGTGGCTGGCCTCTAATGTCGCCAACCTACGACATGAACCCCTACACGAGGACCTACCAGGACTTGTCCAATATGCCGTCGGTGACTGGCGCATTCTCTACTCCATTGACCGGGATGAGCATATTGTCCACATCCATCGTATCGCGATCAGACGAAAACTATACACCAGTCGCAACCCGCAGCAGCAGCCATGAATCGGTCTGAACAGATCGAACACGAACTTACCAAGGCTGCCAAGGGGCTCCAGGATGGGAACGATGGTTTGACCAGAGTGTGCGCACGACGAGCCGTGGCACTAGCCTCGCAGCATTGGGCTGAGGAACGGAATCTGCCAACATGGAAGGGAGATGCCATACATCACCTTCGTCAGATCCAAGGAGAAAATACATTCCCAGTATCTGTGAGAGCTGCCGCACAACGACTCCTGACTAAAGTGACCGAACAAACACAGTTGCCCATGACCACTGATCCTATCACCGACGCGCGCATCATTCTTGACTATCTGAATGCCTGAATAGGCAGAATTGGAGCCAGGCCTTCCGAAAACCACCAGGGTTTTCTCACTTTCCTCAGAGAAACCCCACCTCCCGGCGAACCCATGCGTTTTTGCAACATTAACCACAGTTATCACAAACCCCATAGTTTCATTAGGAGGTTTGGACTTCAGCTCCTGTTCCTGACGATTATTGCGATGATGGCTCACCCCCGGCTAATCATGGGAGCGACTTCCCCCCAATTCATCATGGAAGCCCCGGAATCTTTGGAACCATTAGCTGCCCAACTGAAAGAAATCAATCCACAGTCTCTTCAGCGAATGATGGACTTTATGGGCCTCCAACACCCCGGACCACCGATTCGAGTCATATTGGCGCCAAACG